>JAQSXG010000126.1 GCA_029256785.1 Neobacillus sp. | reverse complement strand
ATTGAATAATCTACCTTGAATATTCACCGCACGAAGGAAATGCGGTAGCATTTTCGAGGAGTCCTTAGCACCTTGCGCTCCAATCAACAGGTTCCAAAATCAACAGTATCCTTTAACAGAGCCAATTATAAAAAAGCTATTACTTAGAGTTTACTAATTCTTTACTAGTTCTTTAATGCTTCTTTTACCGCGATTGAGTATTTCGTGATGAGCATTTCTAGCCATTTTAATATATTCGTCTGTTACATGCTGCCATGCATTTCGGCGCTCGCGTGCATACGCAATATTGGATTCTGTATTTCTTTCAAAATTTTCTTCAATCTCTTCAATAATACGGAATACTGATTTCACTGGAGTTAGAACAACATTTTCCAGTTGTTTTGTTACCTCTTTAAGCTGGTTCTTGAGTTCGGCCCGTTCAGTCAGCATTTCTGCTTCCATTTTTACTTCTTCCTTCATTAATTCATCCTTACGCGCATTTAATTGATGCATAAGTTCTGTTAGCACATCTTGGTTCGTTTTTCTCGTTTGATCATAGAGATTGCCAAGAGACTGCCTATATTGCTTATTAAACTTAATCACTTCTTTTAAAGCTGAAATATAGGCATCCTCACGACTTTCACGAAGACGTCGTGCCCTTTCAAGTGATTGCTCATACTGATTCCATAATGTATCAACAAATAAACCTTTCATTTTAGGCTCTTCTGCTGTTGGAATTATTGTCTTATCCTCTGAAGTTGATACCGCTTCAATCTTCTTCTGTGCCATGACCTTTCCTCCTCTTACTATTTTTTTCTTTCTCTATTGGATCCTTCTTTTGGAATGAAGGAATATAGAGCTCAAGGAAACTAGAATACATTTTGAAAAATTGGTCCAACATAGACTGGTACGATTCTAGCTGATTGGCGTAGCCTTTTAAATATGTAATTCCAGCTTTTGTGATGGAATATCTTCTCTTTGCAGGACCACTTCCGTTTGTATCCCATTCAGATGATACAAGTTCGTCTTTTTCCAGCTGCCTTAACAGTCGATACAGATTTCCTTGGTCGATTGTTTTAAAGCCAAATGTTTGTAACTTCTGACTGAGTTCATAGCCGTGAAGAGACATCCTGCTTAGGAGTAATAAAATAAATGGCAACACAAAGTTTTTTGAAGGATTGACATTTTGATTGTCTTGATTTACCATTTTTATATCACCTCACCTATATGTATTTTACACCTATAGGTAATATTTTGTCAAGTTGTCATATACATGATATTATAGGTGATAACAGCCTGTTAACAACTTAATGAACTTGGTAATACACTAATTAATATCAACGAAGGTGGTGTAAGATGGAAAAATCGAAGGTAAGTAAGTCAGGTATTCCTTTTTTGCATTTTGGTAACGGTGAACCGTTAGTACTTATCCATGGTTTAGGTGAGGAAAAAGGAGGATGGGAAAATCAGTATGAGTTAGCAGATCAATATGAGTTAATTATTCCTGATTTAGGTGGACATGGATCATGTAACAAATCGGATGGTATATCCATCCAGAATTTCGCTGCTGATGTTATAGAATTATTAAAAGAGCTAGGGATTGAAAGCGCTCACATTGCTGGATTTTCTATGGGAGGAGTAGTCGCCCAAGAAATATACCGTCATGCACCCGATCTCTGTCGTTCCCTATTGTTGATCAGTACCTTTCATGTCTGTCCAAAGATACTGCGAAAAAAAATTTATAAATCCAAAAAAGCAAAGTTTGAAAAACTTCTTTCTACTGGAGGACAAGGGGAGTATGCTGCAAAACTCGCATTATATTCATGGAGAGAAGAAAACATAAATAACTTTACAAAGTCTTTTCAACCAAAACCCCATATCTTTCTTTCTTCCTTGAAGGCATGTTTAAACGTCGATAATACCTCCCTATTACCAACAGTAAGTGTTCCGACTCTTATTATTGGCGGACAATACGACTCAATCTTACCGGTACATCTTCAACTTTGGATACACAAACTCATACCTCATTCGGAATTTACCATTTTAAGAAATACAGGACATATAACAAAACTAGAAGCAAAAGAGCGGTTTAATTATCTTGTTAGGAATTTCTTAAACCGGCATAAGTTGGTAATTTAATTTAATATAGCTCGGAGGGATGGCAGTCCCTCCGAGCATTCCATATAACTTCAACAAAAACAATTATGATAGAGAATCTTGTATCGCCTGTGACCTTGACGCTAGCCAAGCATCCGCAAAAATTGCAAATGTACCGGTCAGTGCAAGGGAAACATGCCCTGCATCTACCACCTGATATGTCTTATCTTCACTTGAAACCAACTCCATAATAGGGAGACTTTGCGGTTCTAACACAAGGGTATCCCTTGAAGTTGATAAAACAAATAATGGGCACTTAATTTGCTTTAAATCTACTTGCCTACCGCCAATTATTAAATCTCCTTTTAATAGTTTGTTATCCTTGTAAAAATCATTAAACAGCTGGCTGATTGATACTCCTGTAAAGGAGGCAGAGTCTTTTGTCCATTTATCCATTCGTCGCCACTTTTCTACATAATCCTTATCATGTGCTCTCGCTATCAGGTTCACATACGGACTAATATAGATGGGTGAGAGACCTCTAAACATAGCATACATAATTTCTTCCGGAATAACTCCATATACTTGGGCCAAACGATCAAAATTGACCTCTCCCTTTTGGATGCCTTCCAACCAACTAGTAGGAACAATTCCAATACTAAAATCGATTGGGACCGTGGCGAGTACGAGATTTTTAATCGGCAAATCTGTAATCGAGGCCAGGATGGCGGCCAATGTACCCCCTAGGCAATAACCGACAAGTGTAATTTCCTCAGTATTCGAGTGCCTTATCGCACGTTTCATAGCATTCTCTAGATAATCAAGAATATAATTATCTAGTGAAATCTCATTATCTTCCTGTGTTGGAGAACCCCAATCAAGTAGATAAACATCATATCCCCGATCAGTTAAGCCACCAATCACACTACTTCCCTCTCCAATATCTAAAATATATGGCTTATTCAGAAGGGAGTAAACAAAGAACAGTGGGATGCTAAACTTCTTCTCCTTTGCAGGGTAATACCATAATTCCGCTTTATTCTTCTTCCAAATACATTCCCTTGGTGAAGACTCTATTTCTGGTTTAGGTTCGGTTAACACTCTGTAAACCTGATTCCACCGCATGGTTTCTTTTTCAAAATCAAAGAATGGAATAAAATCCTTAATTGATGCTAGAGCACTCATCGTCGTATTCTCCATTCATTTTTATTTAGCAGTGACTAATTCCTTTTCCTTCTCTTTGGTCTTGCCTTTAAGATTTTCCCTAACCATAAGACCCTTTAAAGCAGCTAATTCATTCTTTATATCTGCCAATTGACTCATCCCCGATTTTACTTCTAGTAAATCGGTATGAATGATTTTATTGTCTTCTGAACCACTCATCCCGATTAGAGCTCTTTGGGAATCCTTAATTTCTTCCAGTTCCTTACGTACTTCCTGAAGGTTCACCTGGATAATTTTCACTTCAACAAGCCCTTTTCGTATCTCCTGAAGATCATCTTTCACCCTCCGGATTTCACTTACCTCTTCCACCGCATTTCGAAATTCTACCTTCATTTGACTAACCATATTCACCATTTCCTGAAACAACTCAAGATGTTCTTTATTTAATGATTTTAGAACATCTTGAACTTTCCAGATTTGTTCTTCTAGACTATCAATCTTTTCTTCTGCTTGAACGGACAACTTTGCAATATTCGACACATCACTTTTGGTAGGAATATTCATTAAACCAGCCACTGTTTCCTGGTTTTTTCGTAATAGCTCCATATATCTAGAATGTGCATCGGTACCAATTTTTAATAAACGGACAAACTCACTGTTGTCTGACATCTTATACAATAATCCATTTAATTGTTGTTCCCATAGGTCACTAATTTGCTTAAAACCCTTGAGGGGATCATACATCTTTTCGTTTGACATTCTTCAACACCCCTAATTTAGGATTTTGTTATTACCTCTTCTTTATCCAGATACTTATTAAGCGGGAGTAAAATCCCCTTGATTTGGCGGGTAAATAGATCGATAAAACCCTTTTGACTATCATAGATTACAGTTGCTGCCTGCTTTATCGTTTTAATGTATTGCTCTCTTCCTGCTTTTCTAAGTGCAATATATTGTTTAATAAAAGATAGGTATTGCTCTGATCCTTTTGTATTTGTAATGATTTGTCCAGGTGTACTTAGGATCGACATCGTCCTATTTTGTATTTGATCAATCAGGCGGTTAATCTCTTCATAAGATACTTTTGGGAAGAAATGCTGTAACGGTGTTGTAGACATTAACAATTCATCCCTTGCAGCTTTCTCCCAATTTACGAATTCATGTTTAAATTGTTCAGATATTTCCACAATATTTCCTTGATTCCGCTGGATGGTTTCAACAAAATGGAGTGCCTTTTGTAAAAAAACTTCATCCCGATATTCTGCATATTTTACCCATTCATCTACTTCTCTAAAAGCTTGCCTCCAGAGTATATCCAGACTAGTTATCTGCTCTTGCGTTTCATTTATGTTTTCATGCTCCGAATCTGCATTTAATTCTTCGTTTACTTCATTATTTACGGTCTTTTCCATAATAAATTTCTCCTCCTTTATAGTCGTTTAAACTTCAACCTTTTCCTCTTCTTTCCGGAGTAACCTTCTAAGCAACTTACCAACAGACGATTTAGGTAGGTCATCTAGGAATTCAATTTCTCTCGGTACTTTATAGGGAGCTAAATTGATTTTTGCAAATTCTATTAGACTTTGAGGAGTTACAACAGCCCCAGCTTTTAACTTTACAAATGCCTTTACGGTTTCTCCTCTGTACATGTCAGGTATACCGACTACAATTGCTTCCTCGACCGCTTCGTGTTGATAGAGGACTTCTTCAATTTCACGCGGATAAACATTGTATCCGCTCGCAATAATAATATCCTTCTTGCGATCCAGGATATAGAAGTATCCATCTTCATCCATTTTTGCGATATCACCTGTAAACAGCCATCCCTCCTTCAAAACCATTTCTGTATCCCCTGGACGTCTCCAGTACCCTTTCATTACTTGCGGACCACGTAGGATCAGTTCCCCCGCAACACCAACTGGAACGTTCTCATATCCCTCTTCAGTCTCTCTTACTATTCTTGCCTCTGTACCAGGTAGTGGAATTCCGACACTACCTAATTTACGTGGCAAAAATGGTGGTGTAGAGATTGCTGATGGTGCTGTTTCTGATAATCCATAGCCATCTACTACTCTTGTACCCGCTCGTTTTTCAAACGACTTTATTTGATCCACCGGTAGTGGTGCACCGCCGCTTCCTACATAAAAAATATTACCAATATCACTTTCTTCTAATTGCGGATGCCTATTTAGCGCAAAAATCATGGTTGGGACAACCCCTAATTGGTATGGTTTCTCCCTTTTTATCACTTCTAAAAGCTCATTTACTTCGAATCTCGGTAAAATCAGTTGATTACATCCCATTCGTATTCCTGAAAGGGCATTACAAGAAAGTCCAAAGACGTGAAACATTGGAAGAACACTAATAATCTTAAAATTCTGTGGTCTCTCATCCACCGCATTATAAGTGAAATCACAGACCTGTATAATGTTCGCCAAAAGATTTTGGTGTGTAAGCATGACTCCTTTTGACACTCCTGTTGTTCCGCCAGTATATTGTAAAAGTGCCACATCTTCTTTAATATTAATTGGAATTTCCGGTATAAGATTGTCATAGGTAAGGAAATCTTCAAAGTAGATATCACCTTCTCCTAGTTCAATTCGATTCCCGCCAAACCCTGCAACAATAATTCTTTTCAAAGATGTTTTTGGCTGAACATGTTTTACCTTCTGATAAAGTGCTTCATATACAACTATGTAATCTGCCTCGGAATCTGTAAGCACATGTTCAATTTCTCTTTCGACATACATAGGATTTACTTGAACGGTGATACCTCCCAATCTAAAACCTGCAAACAAACTGAAAATATAGTGAGGGGAGTTTGGTAACATAATCGCCAATCGATCTCCCTTTCTAAAGCCAATCCTATACAATGATGCCGCAAACATTTCAGAAATCATCCTTGTTTCTTTGTAGTTCCATGATTTACCAAAAAAGGTTAGTGCCGGCATTTCACCATGAATTTTTGCTGCCTGATGCAAAAGGTCAAATAATGAATCATAATTTACTAAAACATCCTCATTGACTCTTGGATCATAAAATTTCAACCACGGTTTTTGCATATAGACCATCTTTTCCCCTCCTAAATAATCTCCCTCCAATTAATCTCAGTTAATTTAAAAACTAGTCAGAAGAAGTATATTAATCACTTAAATTATTGTTTTAAAATAGGATTTTGTAAACTTTGCCAATTCGACAATTAGTTGTAAATTTCTTTGATTTTCTATTGTTTACAGTTACTAAATACCTATATAAAACAGTAATAGTATCGGGGATGAGTGAAATATCTGAATACTTTGTCGAAAACTAAACTCTTGTTCACACAACTTTCGAAAATTCAACTGTCGATCCATGCTATTCTAATACCATTTTTCACTATTTACATAGAGTTAATAAGACTAATCAGTTTCTGTAAAAAAGAAACTGATTAGCCAATCGCAAAATCTTAGTATGCTTGGCGGTATATATTAGCGAGCTCTGTTACTAACGGTTGTTTCGGGTTTGCTATCGTATCCTGGTCATCGAATGCATTCTCTGCCAATGCATTTATTTTTCTCTCAAATTCTGCTTTACCAATTCCTGTTTCGCTGATACTCATTGGTAATTCTAATTCTGCAGCCAGTTTTTCAATTGCTTGTACTAAACTCTCAACACCTTCTTCAATTGTCCCTGCCGGAAGTCCAAGCATTTTTGAAATTTCGGCATAACGTTGATCGGCAATAAAATGTTCATACTTAGGATAAGTCATGAATTTGTTCGGCTTTGCTGCATTATATCGAATGACGTGCGGAAGAAGAATGGCATTGGCGCGTCCATGTGCAATATTAAATTCCGCCCCCAGTGCATGGGCAAGGCTATGGTTAACACCAAGAAATGAATTTGCAAATGCCATCCCAGCAATCGTTGACGCGTTGTGCATTTTTTCTCGCGCTAATTCATCACTGCCGTCCTTATAGGCTCTAGGTAAAAAGTCAAAAACTAATTGGATTGCTTTCAATGCCAAGCCATCGGTGTAGTCATTTGCCAAGACTGATACATAAGCTTCAATGGCATGAGTCAGAACGTCCATACCTGTATCTGCTGTGACATGCTTAGGGACTGTCATGACAAACTGGGGATCAACAATAGCCACATCTGGTGTGAGTTGAAAGTCTGCAAGCGGATATTTTATATTTGTTCTTTTATCGGAAATAACAGCAAAGGACGTTACCTCTGACCCTGTGCCAGATGTTGTAGGAATGGCAATAAATTTAGCCTTTCCCCGAACCGCAGGAAATTTAGCTACCCGCTTACTTGGATCAAAGAATTTCTGCCTTAAATGATTAAAGTTAGCATCTGGATGTTCGTAGAACAGCCACATACCTTTTGCTGCATCCATCACAGATCCGCCACCAAGGGCAATTAAGCAATCAGGCCCAAATTTTCTCATCCTCTTTGCACCGTTCATCACAGTTTCAACACTTGGCTCTGGCTCAACATCATATAATACTTCGCATTGAATATTTCCTGGATTCTTTTTCAATTGATATAATACATTTTCTACAAAACCATTTTTTACTTGACTTGGGCTTGTCACAATAAATACCTTTGAAATCTCTGGGATAGTAGCTAAAACTTGAATTGAATTTTTCTCAAAGAATATTTGTGAAGGTACTTTAAACCATTGGGTCATCGTTCTTCTCTTTGCTACTTTCTTAATGTTCATTAAATTTGCAGCTCCAACATTCTGTGACACAGAGTTCCCCCCATAGGTTCCACATCCAATTGTTAAGGATGGTAAGGATGTATTATAGATATCTCCAATTGCCCCATGAGTCGATGGGGTATTTACCATTATTCTCCCTGCTCTCATTCGAAGTGCAAAGGTGTCAATCACATTCTGATCCGCTGTATGAATGGCTGCAGAATGTCCTAGTCCGCCATATTCAAGGGTACTCTCGGCTAATAATAATGCTTCAGCTAGACTTTCCGCTTTGTAACATGCTAATATCGGACTTAACTTTTCACAGGAGAGCGGATATTTTGGCCCAACCCCACCTATTTCTGCAATTAGAATTTTTGTATTTACAGGGACATTGACCCCTGCCATTTTCGCAATCATAAATGCTGGCAATCCAACAATCATTGGATTGAGTGCAGCATTCTTCGTATCGATTGCTACATTTTCAATCATTTTCCGTTCTTCTTCATTTAGGAAATAACAATTATTTTCTATTAATTCATTTCTGACTTCGCCGTAGATTTCTTTATCAATAATTAGTGCTTGTTCCGATGCACAAATCATCCCATTGTCGAAGGTTTTGGATAGAATAATATCATTGACTGCACGCTTGATGTTTGCAGATTTTTCAATATAACATGGTACATTACCTGCACCGACACCCAAGGCCGGTTTACCTGAACTATAAGCTGCCTTCACTAAGTTTGGACCACCGGTGGCAAGGATAAGTGAAATCTTTGGATGTTGCATTAATGTTTGAAAAGCTGCATGTGAAGGGATTTCAATCCACTGGATGCAATGTTCTGGCGCTCCTGCTTTCATTGCTGCTTCTCTAAGTAATTTTGCTGTCTCCACACAACAATGCTGGGCATATTTAGGAAAGGCAAAAATGATAGGATTTCTTGTTTTTAGCGAAATTAACGATTTAAAGATTACTGTAGAAGTTGGATTTGTAATTGGTATAACTCCCGCAATTACTCCAACCGGTTCAGCTATCTCGACCATACCTTCATATTCATTTTCACTAATCACACCAACTGTCTTTAAGTCCCTAATATTGTTATAAATAAACTCAGTGGCAAACATATTTTTGAAAACCTTATCTTCATATACACCTCTTTTGGTTTCATCAATGGCGAGTTTCGCCAAATTGGTGTGGTTATTAAGTGCTGTTAATGCCATTTGCTTAACAATCTCATCTACCATTTCCTGGGTGTAGCATCTGAATTCATTTAATGCTTTTACACCATTTTTCGCTAAGCGATCAATCATTTCTGCAATCAATTGCTTATCCTGGACGATTTTCTCTTCTACTGCCATTAATAATCCCTCCAAATCATTGATCAACCTTTTTTGCCGAATAAATATCTCTGCTATTCCTCTGGTGCCTTTTCTGGCTAAAATATATCATGGGTGGTGATGCGATAGTTGTCGAATTTTGCTAAAAACCGAATGAATATTCATTCATTTTTCAAAAATTCATAGAATGTTCAAAATTTTTTCCCTGGTTTTCTGGTTTTATATAAAAAAGCACAAACTCCAGTTGAGAGTTTGTGCTTTTGATCAGCCTGTGTTTCGCAGACCTGCTGAAATTCCACTTATTGTTAGCAGGACTTCATTTAATAATTCTTCATCTGGTACTTCCTGCTGTCTTAATTGTTTGATTAGCTCAACCTGTAAGAAATTTAATGGATCAACATAGGGATTTCTAAGGTATACAGAATCTTTTATGTTCGGTGTATGATCGAGCAACTCTTTGTCCCCAGTAATTTTGAGGAGGATCTCTTTTGTTTTTTCATATTCCTCCCGAATATTTGAAAAAATCCGAATTGCAATCTCCTGATCATCAACAAGTGACAAATACTCCCTAGCCGTAGTAATATCAGCCTTCATAAGAGCCATTTGAAGATTATTTATTGTTGATTGGAAAAATGGCCACTTTTCATACATTGTCTGTAGCAGATGTAAATTCTCGGTGCTTTTTAAGACAAAGCCTTCTAAGCCGGTACCTGCAGCATACCAAGCTGGCAGAAGCTGACGACTTTGGGTCCAAGCAAACACCCATGGAATCGCACGCAAATCTTCAAATTTGCCGCGGCTTTTCCTACTCATCGGCCGAGAACCGATGTTTAAATCCCCAATTTCCTTTAATGGTGTTGCTTCATTGAAATAAGTCAGGAAATCTGGATCCTCAAAAACTAACGATTGATATTTCGTTAGAGCATTACTTGAAATTTCCTCAATGGCATTTTCCCATAACTCATCACGCAA
>JAQSXG010000125.1 GCA_029256785.1 Neobacillus sp. | reverse complement strand
ACAGGCACCATTTACTGAAAATGGTGCCTGTCACCACATTTTACCTACGAGCACTGCGGTCAAATAAACTGTAGACGACCGGAATAACATAGAGTGTTAGCAGGGTGCTGCTAATTAAGCCTCCGATGACGGTAATTCCCATCGGTTGGTTAATTTCCGTTCCTTCACCAATACCGAGAGCGAGCGGGACAAGACCCAGAATCGTTGTTAAAGCGGTCATGAAAATCGGTCTGGCCCGGTCCTTAACCGACGTAACAATCGCCTCATAAGCGTCCGTACCTGTTTCTTTTTTTTGATTGATGTAGTCAACAATGACAATCGCATTATTAACAACAATTCCCGCCAAGACAATTGCACCAATAATCGCTGTCAGGCTAATAGGTATATCGGTAGCTGTTAAGGCGATTGCTACTCCAATCACCATCAACGGTACCGTAAACATAATGACAAAAGGGAGTTTTAACGACTCAAATTGTGCGGCCATCACAAGATAAATTAACACTATTGCAAGAACAAATGCCAAAATCATTTCGTCAATCGTTGAATTAAGCAACTCTCGCTCGCCACTAAAGACAACGTCTGCTTCATCCGGAAGCTTGAGTGCGGCAATCTCGTTATCCACTCGTTTTGAAATATCCCCTAAATTGGTCGTTGTTTTATATTTTAAGGTAAACTGTACAGCCGATTGCTGATTGATACGATGTATATCTACTGGACCACTCTTTGTTTCAATAGTGGTTACTTCATCAAGGGTCACATAGCTACCGTCAGGCTTTTTAATTAGCAATCCTTTCAGATGGTCGAGATTGCTAGTGATATTCCTGTCATACTCAACAAAGACGCCAAGGATATCACCTCCGTCTGCAACCACCATCTGTGTTGCCCTTGTCCCCCGTGTCACGTCGTTAACAATCATCGCAATCTGAGCAGGAACAAGTCCATGAAATAGAGCCCCTTCACGGTCAACGGTTACCTGGATTTCATCGACCCGTTCCATTAAATCCGTTGATAACTCATTCACCTCATTTAGGTCTTTGAGCCGATTGTATATTTTATCAACCGATTCATTCAGTCTCGCTTCATCTGTGTCCCTCACATTAAAGGTCAGGGTATTAGGACTTGATCCCGTAGACGATTGCATCGAAAAGGAAAGGTTGGCTGTTTTATTTGCCTTCTTCGCAACTTTTTCCATGGCTGATTTTACATCATCAACAAATTCGAAGGTGGACCGGTTCCGCTCCCCAAGCTCGTTCATTTTTACATAAAGCTCAGCCATATTTGCATCCGTTGAGCCTCTAAATGTACCTTCCTGGGTTGTACCAATTAAACTCACGTACGTGTCAATATCCTCTTCCTGTTTCAGTTCTTCTTCTAGTGCGGTAAGAACCTTTTCCGTCTCTGTTAGCGCTGTCCCATTTTCAAGCTTTACCCGTACACTAAAAAAACCTTCATCCGTACTTGGAATAAATTGTGTCCCCACCGTCGTCAATCCGTATACACTAATTCCGAGAAATATCACGGTGATAAGCAACACTGCAACCCGGTGGCGTAAAGCCCAACGCACTGATTTTTCAAGCCCCTGTAAAAATTGCCCTTGCTGCCTTTTTGCTTCCAGGTCTGCCTTTGGGGCTTTTAACAGCTTACTTGCGAGCATCGGTACCACCGTCAAAGCAACGACCAGAGAGGCAAATAAACTAAACGATATGGTCATCGCAAATTCAGTAAATAACTCACCAATAATCCCGGTGATAAATACTACTGGTAAAAACACTGCCACCGTTGTCAATGTCGAAGCAGTAATCGCTGCCCCCACCTCTTTTGTGCCATCTTGCGCTGCTTGTTTGGGGTTCTTTCCCATCGAAAGGTGACGGTATATGTTTTCAATCACCACAATCGAGTTATCGACAAGCATTCCGATTCCGAGTGCTAGTCCGCCAAGCGTCATAATATTCAAGGTGAAATCCGAAAAATACATCAACACAAACGTTACAATCACGGAATAAGGAATCGCAATCCCTATGATAAGTGGACTTTTTACATTCCTTAGGAAAAGAAACAGAACCAACATGGCCAAGGCTCCCCCAAGTAGGAGAGACAACGAAATGTTTCCAATCGCCATTTGAATATAGTCACCTTGATCAAAGAGGATATCCGATTGTATTCCCTCGTACTTTTCTTTTTCAAGGAGATTGTCCAGCTGCTTGGTAAATTCCTTTGAAACTTCAGCGGTATTTGAGTCAGACTGTTGCAGGACACTAAGAAGCACGGACGGCTCCTGGTTCGTCCGTGTAATCGTATGATCATCCACCTTTGACAGCTCCACCGTGCTGATATCCTCAAGCATGATTTCCATACCATCTAATGGGTCAGCGGCAACCGTTAAGGTTTTCAACGTATCCACGGAGTCAAGTGTGCTGATAATCCTCGTTGTTAGCTCCTTCCCTTCGGTTAAAATCGTATCACCTGGTAGGGAAAGATTATTGGCCTTGATGATATCGACAACGTCAGACTGACTCAACTGATATTCCTTTAGCTTGTCCTGATCGAGCTCGACTCGAACCTCATGTAGCGAGGTGCCCGAAAGATTAACACTGGCGACACCATCTACCTTAGTCAATTCTAGCTTCAACTGATCGGCAAGCTCTCTTAAGGATTCCTCATCCTTTTCAGCGCTAAGTGACAGCTGGATGATTGGGAACTGAGCTGGATCAAATTTTAAAAAGCGAGGCTTACCCACATCCTCAGGTAATACGGTCATGTCTAACCTTTGGATTACTTCGTTTTGAATTTCATCTATATCTGTCGTCCAAGAAAATTGCATTAAGATAAAATTTGCACTTTCCTGTGACGTCGACGTCAACGTTTTAATTCCTGGAAGTGTAGCAAGATTGGCCTCCAACGGCTTCGTTACCTTTTCAACCACTTCTTCCGGACTGGCACCTGGGTAGGTTGTAACAATGACACCAACCGGCGGACTAATTTCAGGAATCAGCTTCATTGGAATATTCATCAGGGAAACTGCCCCCAAAATTAAAACAAGAAACATTGTCACAAGTGTAAAAACAGGCCGTCTAATCGAAAAATTACTAATCTTCATAAGAAAGCTCCTTCCAATGAAAAAAAAACCGAATACCGTCATGATGACAGATATATTATGTAAAATATTTCTATTTATATCCTTCCTGTAGGGGACCGAGTTTAAACAAAAAGAGAGCATTTCCTTTAGAGGAATTTTGCTCTCTTCTCATAGCTCCAAAAAAAGCCCCCTATAAAGAGGGAGCCTTACTCGCTAATATGTATCCATAAACCTCTTAAACTTATAACCTAAGTCCGTGAAAAAAGTAATCACATAACTAATCTCATCTAGATCCCAAAAAACAATTTCACTGCTCACACTTGTATCAGCTACCGGTGGGGGCGTATCCAAAACCTTAATCGTTTGTGTGAAGAATGGGTACAAAAGCTTGGTTTCTAACCTTACATCCATCGTGCTCAGCACATCTAACTTACTTTTAGCATATTTGGCATGCGAACTATTGGGTACAAGCCTCTTTATTAAAAAGCCAAGTTGAAATGCCAATTGAACAAATATTGTTTTGTAATGGCGCTGAACAAAAATCGATTCCAAACCAACGGATAATTTTAGCGTTAAGTTGAAAAGTGCTTTTAAATCCTCAATAGGTAAAGTGTTAATCTTTCCACGTTTTAAATAGGGTAATACTTGATTCCTACAGGTAATAAACTCAGATAAAACCTCATGAACATCATTCAGTGCTTCTTGATTGGCGTGACCGAGTAAAACAGAATCCAAATACACATATTCAGGTACTTTTACGAAATTGACAGTCATACTAACCCCTCCAATTACTCAAAGTAAACAAATCTGTCCGGTGGAAATTACAACTCTATTAAAAAGTTCATCAACAAAAAACTTAACTCCCCTCCATTATAGTAAATATACCCAACAAAAATCGTCGGATAAATGAAAGTTTTAAGAATTATTCAAAACCAACTGTCCACCTCAGGAGGACAGTGTCCACGAGTGGTGCCTGTCACCCATTGTTGTCACCCATTGTTACTCAATCGGTTTCAACTTTGCGGTAAAGTGGCGCAACACCTTTGGTTCATATTCAAAGGTTAGCCCTTTTAATCGACTGGCTCGATTTTTTACCGCAATCAAACCATCAGCGATGACGTCCATGTGATTATACGTGTACACCCTACGCGGAATCGTTAAACGCAAGAGCTCAAGCGGACTTGCCAGCTGTTCACCGGTTTGGGCATCCCTTCCCATGAGCAGTGAACCGATTTCAACCGAACGAACACCGGTTTCTACATACAGCTCATTTGCCAGCACCTGTGCGGGAAATTGCGAGCTTGGGATATGCGGCAGTAACTTTTTAGCATCAACGAAAACTGCATGCCCGCCTGTTGGGAATTGAATAGGTACTCCCCCCTCCATCAATCGTGCACCCAAATATTCTACTTGGTGAATCCGGTAGTCAAGGTACTGCTCATCAATCCCTTCATAAAGTCCCCTCGCAAGTGCCTCCATATCTCGACCAGCTAATCCGCCATAAGTCGGGAAGCCTTCAAATGGAACAACCATTGACTGGGCTTGTTCAAACAAATCAACTTGATGATCGGCAAAGGCAATCATGCCGCCAATGTTAACCAGCGCATCCTTCTTCGCACTCATCGTAAGCGCATCAGCATAGGAGAACATCTCACGGATAATATCCTTGATCGTATGATTTTCATAGCCCGCTTCACGGCGTTTAATAAAGTAAGCGTTTTCAGCAAATCGCGCGGCATCAATAACCGTAAATATCTGATACTTTTTAGCTATCCTCACCACTTCTCTCATATTTTCCATAGAAACCGGCTGACCACCTGCACTGTTATTCGTAATTGTAATAATAATCATTCCGATATTTTCGGACCCTTTTTCTAAAATAGTCCTTTCCAATTTCACAAGATCAAAATTACCTTTAAACGGGTAGGGTGTGGTCGTGTCGAACGCTTCCTTTGTCACCACATCAATCGCTTTTCCCCCTGCAAAATCAACATGAGCACGTGTCGTATCAAAGTGCCAGTTGCTGATTACATGCTGCCCCGGTTTCACAACTAACGGAAACAAAACCTGCTCCGCCCCGCGTCCTTGATGGGTTGGAATTACAAACGGATAACCAATAATATCCCTAACCGCATCTCGTAAATGATAGAAATTACGGCTACCGGCATAGGCCTCATCACCAAGCATCATTCCTGCCCATTGCTGGTCACTCATCGCACCTGTCCCGCTATCGGTGAGTAAATCTATGTAAACATCGTCAGATTTAAGAGTAAATAGATTGTATCCAGAGGCAATCAATGCCTTTTCTCTCTCTTCTCGTGAAATCATCCGGAGTGGTTCTACCATTTTTATTTTGAAAGGCTCTGCTTTACGTTTCATTCGACATCTCACTCCTATTGGTTTTTTGGCCAGTGGACTTTACTAAAGAAGGCTTGAAGGATTACCCAGACCAGAGATATGGAAAATAGATATTGTCATATTTCATTTATTATCAATCCATTATATTCATTTATGATTTTAATATTAATGGAATATAAAAAGACCCGTTATGGGATATGAAAAGCCGAAGGAAATATCCCTCGGCTTCTTTTAAAAATGTAAGTTATTCTTTTGTAAAAGCCTCGACATTAATTTCTTCCACAACTACCTCAGCATCTTCTTCTGTAGTAGGTGTTTCTTCTGAACCAGCTTCTGTATCTACCTCTGGTTCTACTTCAGTATCCTCTGTCACTTCTTCTCCTACTACTTCACCAGCTAACACAGCTGAGTTTGCTGCTGCATGTAACTTAGCATTCTCACTAGCTTTTAAAGTAGCTTGTGATTTTGCTTTGTTTGCTGCAGATGGGTTTACCTCTTCAGTGACTACTTCTGCAACTACTTCTTCTGTATCTGTTGTTGTTTCTTCTGTAGCAGGTGTTTCTTCTGAACCAGCTTCTGTATCTATCTCTGGTTCTACTTCAGTATCCTCTGTCACTTCTTCTCCTACTACTTCACCAGCTAATACAGCTGAGTTTGCTGCTGCATGTAACTTAGCGTTATCACTAGCTTTTAAACTAGCTTGTGATTTTGCTTTGTTTGCTGTAGATGGGTTTACTTTTTTATCTTCTTCAAAATCCTCTTCTTCGTCATCTTCTGTTTTTAGAAGGGCATCAGTATCAAGCTCGATGTTCTCGGAATCGGAATCCGAATCCTCATTTGAATCTTCCTCATCTTCAGTTCTTACAACTGCATCCGAATCAGACTTAAGGTCAGTTTCTTCTCCCTCAGGAGCATCTTCTACCTCTTCCGTTTTTACATCAACATCATTATCAAGGTTAGCTGTTTCTTCTGAATCAGTGTCTTTATTTTCTGTCGTTACTTCCTTTTCAAGCTCGATCACTTCTTCTACTACTGGTTCTTGAACGGGAACAGGCTCTGTAATAACCTCTTCTGGAAGAACTTCATCCGTTACAACATCCTCATTTTGATCAACCTTACCATGCACAGCTGAGTTTGGAGCAGCGTGTATTTTAGCCGTTTCACTAGCATGAACACTCGCCTGCGATTTTATCGCTTTTTGTGTTTTTTCTGCTACTATTCCCTCTTCATTAGCTTGTACCTTTACAGATGTTGTAGTTGGAACCGACTGCTTAGATTTTACGTTAGCTGTTGCCGTATTTGCATGTTTCACTTGACCGTTATTCTCAGTTTTTGCTTTATCAGGACCAGCCGCTTCAGTAAAATGTCCACCAGCAAAAATGCCAAATGACAATGCTCCTACCAATACTACTGATTTTGCTACTTTATTAAAATTTAAGTAATGTTTCATTTTTATATTCGCTCCTCTTATTATCATTTTCCGTTGGCTTTTAGTAGCGGGCTACGGTTTTTAATAAAGGAGCTTCCTGCGGAGGTTGTGTGGGTGGAGCATTAACCCACTGATTATATATCCTTGCATACCGCGATAGGTACGGTTGGACAAGCTTCATTTCATAGTGGTTACTCCATACTAACCATTTTTCTAGGAAACTTATGGTGCTAAGTCCATTGCTTAGTCGGTCATGGGATTGCCATCCCGAACTGTTCGTTCGCTGCGTTGGATTCATTGCCTGGCTAACCTTAGGAATCTCTTCTTCACTAACAGGGGGCTCTTCCTGTTTTGTCGTATCTGGTGCGGCCGGTTCAATAGAATTCTTTTTTATTGATACAGTTGAATTGTATTTCCCTGTACTGATTATTTCACCCGATTGAGCTTTGTTTACCACTTCATTCTCAGTATTATGTAAGGAATCTATTACAATATCATTCGTTGCTTTTTTTGGCTCCAGCACTTTCTCGACTAACTTACTATTTTTTTCTGCCTTTTCAAATCCAGCAACTTTTTTATCCTTTTTCACCTTTGACCTCAGATTAGCTTTTGCATGCTCTGGAATCTTCTGCGACGCCATTGAAGGTTCTTCGGACGTGATTTGCGTAGGAATTTCCTTTGCAGGCTTCTCTTTCCCTTTACCTTCATTAGTGATAGCAGCCTCAGGTAGCTCGACAGTTTTATTCACAGGGACTGAGTTTTCAACTTTTGCAGTGTTATTTGTTTGTACTGCTAGCTTTTCTGTTTCCATTGAAATAGTAGCATGTACAGAGGCTTTTTGAGATTGCCTCTCTTCACTTTGTTTGTCATTCTCGGCATAGGCATTGTCTGGTAAGAATATGGCCGCTCCAACCAATAGACTTGATATAAGAAAATGGCGGAAGTGCAAAAATTTCACCCCCTTTCACCTTAAAGTAACGTTCTGAATAACATTCGAGTGAGGTTGTTGTTATTTGTCGGGTTTCCGCTCTACTCGAATAAAACGATTCTTTTCACCTAATGTCATATGATTCATTTTTCATGTACTTTTGGATTTTTTTTGAAGAATACCTAGGATTCACTATGAAAATGAAGTTTCTACTGAAAATAGATATCTTAATTGAATGGAAGATTCTTATCCAGATTGTCCTCCTTACTAGTAATTTTTAAAATTTTTCAAAATCCTTTAACACTTTTTACTCAAATTAATTTAAGATAGGGTATTATATTATTTATGATCAAACTATTAGATGAGGTGGATAGAATGAAGCTTACGAATGAGGAGTTAGAGGTTTTAGCCATTCTTGAGGAGAATCATCAGGTGTCGGTTGAAACAATTGCAGCGATGGTAAACACTACTGTTGAAAACACGAAGGAAATCATCGAAAAATTAGAATCCGAAAAAATTATTGTTAGTTATCCGGCATTAATTGACTGGAGTAAGGTCGACGGCAAGGAAAATATTGTGGCGATGATTGAGGTCAAGGTAACACCAAAGCGTGGCGTTGGTTTCGACGAGGTGGCAGAAAGAATATACCGCTTTCCAGAGGTTACTTCCTTGTACCTGATGTCGGGCGCTTATGACCTGTCACTTACAATTGAAGGAAAAAGCATGACAGAAATTGCTACCTTTGTCTCTGAAAAACTATCCACCATTGAAAATGTAATCTCGACCACTACCCATTTTATGTTGAAAAAATATAAGCATGATGGCGTTGTCTTCGGCGGTGGAAAGGATACAGACCGGAGAATGGTGGTATCTCCATGAGAAACGCACCCCAGCACTACCTATCTGATACCGTTAAAGAGCTAAAGCCATCGGGAATCCGAAAATTTTTCGATCTGGCTGCTTCTATTAAAGACGTTATATCTTTAGGGGTCGGTGAGCCGGACTTTGTGACCCCCTGGAGCATCCGGGAGGCAGCGATTTTATCATTAGAAGAGGGCTTTACCTCTTACACGGCAAATCCTGGATTACTCGAGCTCCGCGAAGAAATAACCAAATACTTAAAGAATCGCTTTGATGTTGAGTATAGTCCGATTGATCAAGTTATTGTAACTGTCGGCGCTAGTCTTGCACTTGATATCGCCTTTCGCGCGATTCTAAACCCTGGTGACGAAGTGCTGATTGTTGAACCAGCCTTTGTTTCCTACGGACCGTTAGTTTCGATGGCTGGTGGTAAACCGGTTCCAATTGCGACCACGGCAGATAATGGCTTTAAATTAACCCCAGAACATATTGAAAAGGCTATTACACCAAAAACAAAGGCGATATTGATTTGCTCTCCCAACAATCCAACAGGCACGTGTTTGAACAAAGAGGAAATGAGTAAAATTGCTCAAACGATTGAAAAGCATGATTTAATCCTCGTTTCCGATGAAATTTATGCTGAGCTAACCTATGATGAGGACTATACCAGCTTTGCTGCCATCGACGGTATGTATGAGCGTACGATTTTAATCAATGGCTTTTCAAAGGGGTTTGCGATGACCGGCTGGCGTTTGGGATTTTTAGCGGCTCCGAAGGCATTTGTAGAGCAAATGGTTAAAATTTTTCAATACACTACCATGTGTGCACCACATATGCTTCAGCATGGTGCGATTGAAGCTTTACGAAACACCTCTGATGAAGTGGAAAATATGCGAAAAAGCTACCGGAGACGGAGAAATTATGTGGTCCAATCCTTAAACAATATTGGGCTTGACTGCCACACACCAGGTGGAGCCTTTTATGTGTTTCCATCCATCAAAAGTACCGGCCTTACCTCCGAGCAGTTTGCTGAGCAACTACTGCTTAAGGAAAAAGTAGCAGTTGTTCCAGGTACGGCGTTTGGCGAGAGTGGCGAAGGCTATGTCCGCTGTTCCTATGCTACCTCGATGGAGCAGCTGCAAGAAGCGATAAAAAGGATATCACGGTTTATGGAAACCTTAGAAATCAGGGGAAAACAAGCAGAAAAACTATACAGCAATCAATAATCCAATAATAAAATGACTGAATCCCAGTCATTTTTTTCGGCTATATAGGTCCTAATACAGCACGACCACTTGATTACAGGGTAAATGGTACGATAAGGAAACTGATTAAGAAGAATTATTTTAAAAAGAGGATTTGCTATCTATCATTTATGAAGAGTAGTCACTCATATACTTAGATTACACCATTATTAAAGGAGGAATGTTTTTAATGAAAAACACACACACTTTAATATTGGATTTAGATGACACGCTGATTCATTGCAATAAATACTTTCACGAGGCACGTGATAAATTTGTAAGGCAGATGCAGTCTTGGTTTCACGTGCTGCCTAAGGAAAGAATCAATCAAAAGCAGTTAG
>JAQSXG010000124.1 GCA_029256785.1 Neobacillus sp. | reverse complement strand
TGGATGGAGTTTGACAGAACAGGACCCGTTTAATAATGTCATTCGAACACTACTTGAAGCTCATGCGGCAGCAATGGGGCATACGCAATCACTCCATACGAATGCATTAGATGAGGCGATTGCTTTACCAACCGACTTCTCTGCTCGTATAGCTAGAAATACACAGTTGTTTCTTCAGGAAGAGTCTGGGATAACGAAGGTAATTGACCCATGGGCCGGATCCTACTATGTGGAAAAACTCACTGATGAATTAGTGGAGCGTGCATGGACCCATATTGAGGAAATTGAAAAACTTGGGGGCATGGCAAAGGCAATTGAAACAGGCCTTCCAAAGATGAGAATTGAAGAAGCCGCTGCGAGAAGGCAAGCTCAAATTGATTCAGGCACGGAAACAATCATTGGTGTAAATCGATATCGCCTCGAGAAAGAGGAGGCAATTGATATTTTAGATATTGATAATACAGCAGTTCGTTTAAAGCAAATTGAAAAATTAAATTCTTTAAAAGCTGCTCGGGATGAACAAAAAGTGGAAGAAGCTTTAATAGCCTTAACACATGCGGCCGATACTGGTGAAGCTAATTTATTGGAACTTGCAGTTCGGGCTGCTAGAGTGAGGGCAACTCTAGGTGAAATCTCAGAGGCAATAGAAAAAGTAGCAAGTAGACATAAGGCAATTATCCGTTCTATTAGCGGTGTATACAGCAAGGCTTTCACTAATGGAGAAGAAATCTCAGAAGTGAAAAAAATGACAGATGAATTTCTTGAGAATGAGGGGAGAAGACCGAGGATTCTCATTGCTAAAATGGGGCAGGATGGGCACGACCGTGGAGCTAAGGTTATTGCCACGGCTTTTGCTGACCTCGGGTTTGATGTTGATATCGGTCCATTATTCCAAACCCCAGAAGAAACAGCTTTACAAGGGATTGAAAATGATGTACATGTGATCGGAATAAGCTCGCTGGCTGCAGGGCATAAGACACTGCTCCCACAACTTGTTGAAGAATTGAAAAAGTTAGGAAGAGAAGATATATTAGTCGTTATCGGCGGAGTAATTCCTGCGCAAGATTATCAATACTTGTATGAAAACGGTGCATCCGCTATCTTTGGACCAGGTACAATTATTCCTGTTGCTGCAGGTAAGGTAATCAAGGAGATATATAAACAACTCGGTTATGAGGAAGTGGCAGAATAAATGGATACGGGTAAGAAACCGGAATGGAGCGACCCCAATGAACCTGGCAAATTTTCGAGTGTTATCAGGAAAGGTCAAGAACTAGAGTCCCAGGCTACATCCATCCCAAAAAATATCCGTTTTCAAAAGCGTCAATCAATTGAACCATCAGTTGAAGAATTATTCAATGGAGTGATAAAAGGGGATAGAAGCCTTCTTGCCCGTGCAATCACCTTAGTTGAAAGTAATGCGGAGCATCATTTCTATAAGGCACAGGAGCTTTTGCAAAAATTATTAGACAAAAGCGGTAACTCCATCCGAATAGGGATTACCGGGGTGCCGGGGGCTGGAAAAAGTACATTTATTGAGGCTTTTGGCACATACCTTTGTGGGTTAGGATTGCAGGTTGCTGTTCTAGCTATTGACCCAAGCTCTAGTCTAAGTGGCGGGAGTATATTGGGCGATAAAACAAGGATGGAACAGCTGGCACGAAATCCGCGTGCCTTTATTCGACCCTCTCCCACTGCCGGAAAGCTTGGCGGTGTCCATCGGAAAACGAGGGAAGCGATGCTCCTATGCGAGGCAGCAGGGTTTGATGTGATTTTGATTGAAACAGTTGGTGTAGGCCAAAGTGAAGTCATTATCAGAGATATGGTTGATTTTTTTATGCTGCTCGTCTTGACAGGAGCAGGCGATGAACTACAAGGCATGAAAAAGGGGATAATGGAACTCGCCGATGCAGTAATTGTCCACAAGGCAGATGGAGAGAATAGAGGTAAAGCGGAACAGACCCGAAAAGAGTACAGCCGAATTCTTCATTTTCTCCAGCCTGCTACAAAAGGCTGGGCAACAAAGGCTTATACATGTTCATCTGTTAATGGTTATGGAATAAGTGGAATTTGGGATGTCATTAAACTTTTTGAAGAAACTGGTAATATGTCAGGTGTACTAGCAGAAAGAAGAAAGAGTCAGCAGAGGACTTGGATTTATTCAATGATTACTGATCAATTACATTATAGTTTTTTCCATCATCCAGAGGTAAAGGTAATGCTGCCTCAACTAGAAAATCAGGTAATGGCTGGAGAAAAAACAGCTGCATCAGCCGTAGAAACATTATTTTCAGCTTACTTTGCAACAAATAATAAACAGCAGCCTTGATTGGCTGCTGCTATTTTTTTGTTTATTGTCTTATATATTTGAACAAAGTATCTTCTTACTGTTATTATGTAGTTATATTGACATACAATAGGAGTGATTTTATGAGCATGGATTTTAACTTTTTCATGAATGATGTTGTGACTCAGGCACGACAAGAAATAGCATCAGCTGGTTATCAAGAGCTTAAAACACCTGAAGAGGTTGAAGTAGCCCTAGAACAAAAAGGAACAACCTTAGTTATGATTAACTCTGTTTGTGGTTGTGCTGGAGGGATAGCACGTCCTGCAGCAGCACATGCACTTCATTATGATAAACGTCCAGATAATCTGGTTACTGTTTTTGCAGGTCAAGATAAAGAAGCAACTGAAAAAGCTAGGAGCTACTTCACAGGCTATCCGCCATCCTCACCATCCTTTGCATTATTAAAAGATGGAAAAATAGTTTCCATGGTCGAAAGACATCAAATCGAGGGTTACGATCCTGCAACAGTCGTATCAAAGCTCCAAAACGAATTTGAAAAACATTGCGAAGAGCTATAAAATAGTTACAAAAAAGGGTAAATCTCTAATCGAGATTTGCCTTTTTTTATGTAGAATAATATATGTAAAAAATCATAAATGAATTTTTAAAAATATACTTGCATAATTATTAGAATGTGTTAAAATTCATTATTGTGAATAATTATTAGTAAATAAATGCGTTTTACTAGAAAACTAGTAAAAAAAACTCAATAAGAAGGATATTTAATATTCTGAAAATTATAGGAGGAAAACAAAAATGAAAAAAGCACTTATCTTATTTATCTCAATGATTTTATTTGCTGGTTTACTAGCTGGATGTGGTACAAGTGAAGATAATAAAACTAACGAAAAAGAGGATGACAAGGTGTTAGTAATGGCGACATCAGCTGATTATCCACCGTTTGAATATATTGAAACTGGGAAGAGCGATGAAATCATAGGTTTTGATGTGGATATTGCAAAAGCCATTGCTTCAAAGCTTGGATATGAAGTTCAAGTTAAGGATATGGATTTTGGAGGATTGGTTCAATCGCTAAAATCTGGTCAAGCAGATTTTGTCTTAGCTGGAATGACTCCAACAGAAAAGCGTAAGAAAAATGTAGATTTCAGTGATATTTATTATACAGCACAGCACATGATTATTTCAAAAAATGACAGTGGAATTGAAAAGCTAGAAGATTTAGAAGGAAAAACAGTTGGAGTGCAACTTGGTTCAATACAAGAGGGAAAAGCACAAGAAATTAATGAAAAAGTTGCGATTAAGATTGAAAATCGTAATCGAATCCCTGAACTGATTCAAGAGATGAAAGCTGGCCGTTTTGATGCAGCTATTATTGAAGATACGGTTGCAAAAGGTTATTTTGAAAATGAAAAAGATTTAAGAGGGTTTACCATTAGTGATGATCCAGAAGAAGCTGGCTCTGCTATCGCATTCCCGAAAAATAGTGAGCTTACTGAGAAATTCAACAAAGAACTACAAGCGATGAAAGAAAACGGTGAACTACAAGAATTGGTTGTAAAATGGTTTGGTGGGGAAGAGTAAGAATAAACATAGGGACGTTCAGAGGTTAGTTTTTTCTGAACGTCTTTGAAATTTTTTAGAGAGGATGGGTAATGAATGAACTTAGATTTTGCACAATTCATTCCTTCCATGCCATTTATTTTAGAGGGAATATACGTAACACTTAAAATTGTCTTATTAGCAGGGATTATTGGATTTATTCTTGGTATTATCCTATCTTTATTCAAAATTAGTTCCATTAAAATTCTTGGCTGGTTTGCAGACGCTTATACATCTATTTTCCGAGGTACACCACTGGTTTTACAGTTAATGTTAATTTACTATGGCTCTCCACAGATGACAGGTTTTCAGATTGAACCATATACTGCTGCAATTTTAGCATTTGCACTAAATTCAGGTGCATACATATCTGAAATCATCAGAGCAGGTATTCTCGCTATTGATAAAGGGCAGCAAGAGGCAGCAATGGCTTTAGGAGTTCCGTATTGGAAAATGATGTGGGATATTATTCTACCACAAGCATTAAAAAATATTTTACCGGCATTAATGAATGAATTCATTTCTCTCACAAAGGAATCAGCGATTGTAACTACCATTGGAGTTATGGATATTATGCGCCGTTCTTACCAGGTAGGGGCTGAAAATTACTCTTTTTTCGAACCACTATTAATTGCCGGCCTCATCTATTACCTAATGGTTGTTACATTGACCTTCCTAGGAAAAGCTCTTGAAAGGAGAATGAGACGCAGTGATTAAGGTAGAAAACTTGCATAAAAGCTATGGAAAACTTGAAGTGTTAAAAGGGATATCAACAACTATCAACTCTGGGGAAGTCGTTGCGATTATCGGGCCATCTGGGTCAGGAAAGTCAACATTCCTCCGCTGCATGAATCTTCTCGAAAATCCAACAAGTGGAACAATTTTGATAGCTGATCAAAATATTACCGATAAAAAGACGAATATTATGAAGGTAAGACAGCAAGTGGGGATGGTTTTTCAACATTTTCATTTGTTCCCGCATAAAACGGTAATGCAAAATCTGACGTATGCTCCGATTAAAGTAAAGGGTTTATCGAAAGAGAAAGCGGAGAAGGTAGCAGGTGATCTTCTAGATAGGGTTGGACTGCGTGAAAAAGCTGATGAGTACCCAACAAGATTATCCGGTGGTCAAAAGCAACGTGTTGCCATTGCGCGAGCGTTAGCGATGGAGCCTGAAGTAATGCTCTTCGACGAACCAACCTCAGCGCTGGACCCTGAAATGGTAAAGGAAGTACTAGAAGTTATGAAATCACTTGCTCATACTGGAATGACTATGGCTATCGTAACCCATGAAATGGGATTTGCCCGAGAAGTGGCAGATCGTGTATTATTTCTTGATGGTGGATTGCTAGTTGAAGATACAAAACCGCAAGAATTTTTCACAAATCCCAAAAGCAAACGAGCACAGGACTTCTTGCAAAAAATGCTCTAAAAAGTATATGCTATTCCTAAGATGATCAACAAGATCATCTTTTTTTAATATAGGAGCGGGGAGAATTCTATGAGATATAGTATTGGCTATCGGACAATTAAAACAGCAATAGGAACAGCGATTGCTATTTTGATTGCCCAGCAATTTGGATTAGACAACTTTGCATCTGCCGGAATATTAACTATTTTATGCATTCAGGTTACAAAAAAGGAATCTTTAAGAACTTCCTGGGACCGATTTCTTGCCTGTGTCCTTGCTATGCCTTTTTCAGCGCTATTTTTTGAAGTAATTGGATACCATCCAATCGTAATTGGAATTATGTTGTTTTTCTTTATACCTTTAGTTGTAATGTTAAGAGCGAAGGAAGGCGTCGTTACAAGCACTGTAATCATTTTACATATCTATATGGCTAATCAAATAACGATAGGACTATTTATGAATGAGCTCGGTATTATTATTATAGGGATTGGTGTAGCACTGATAATGAATTTGTATATGCCAAGTGTGGACAAAAAGCTTGAAGATTATCAAGGTAAAATCGAGGAAAACTTTAAAGTTATTTTTTCTGAAATTGTTTTTTATTTAAGAAATGGAGATAGTGACTGGTCCGGTAAAGAGATAACTGAAACAGCAAGACTTCTTGAAGAGGCAATAAGCCTGGCATTTAATGATATAGAGAATCGTTTTATAAAGGATGAGAATATTTATTTCAATTATTTTAAAATGAGGGAAAAACAATTTGAAATTATTGAACAGGTATTGCCAATTGTTACCTCAATCACAAGAACCGTTACACAAGGAAAAATGTGGGCTGATTTTCTTGAAGATTTGTCCAAAAATATAAAACCAGAAAATACAGCGCAAATATTTATTACAAAACTAAACGAAATGAAAAAGGAATTTGAGGAAATGGACTTGCCCAAAACAAGAGAAGAATTTGAAATTAGGGCTGCTTTATTGCACTTAACAAACGAGATGAATAGGTATCTCATCATCAAGAGTTCTTCTAATGGAATTAAAAAACCATTATCAAGTGTGAATGAACCGGAGCAGGTTGAAGCAAACTAAGGGAAAAAAGGCAGGTAGATTTCCATGATAAAGCTGTTATCGCCAATCCTGTTTGCTTTTTTCATATCGCCGCTGTGGCCTCTAGGTCCTAATCCGCTTCCAGGTGACCCGTTTGTTATCGTTAATAAGAGTACAAATGAGCTTGCCTTTATTGACGATAATAGAGTCCAAACGATTATAAGTATCGGGAGCGGGAAAACACAGGAATTAACACCAGAAGGTTTATTTACAATAACTGTTAAGGCTGAAGATCCTTACTATCGTCGGAAGGATATTCCCGGAGGTGACCCAAATAATCCTCTTGGGTCAAGGTGGATTGGTTTTGATGCAAAAGATACTGACGGTAGGACCTACGGTATTCATGGAACCAACCAGCCAGCCTCAATAGGAAAGTATGTATCACAGGGCTGCATCCGTACACATAACGAAGTCATCACATCACTTTACCCATTAATACCATTAGGTACAAAGATATTAGTAACCTCATCGGAGAAGTCATTTGAAAGACTTGCAAAAGATAGCGGTGCGCTTAGTAACGAATGAATAAAGGGACTGTCATTGGACAGTCCCTTTTTGTATTTTTAAGAAATAAATTGGCCTATTCCAATGAGGAGAGTGGAAGCAAGCATTGCAAAAAGCATCAAATAAACGATTATTTTTCTCGTTCTCTTTTTAGACATAGTGGGTTCCCCCTTTAAATTAAGTAGCTTACAATCTATTTTACATGGAAAAGCCCAAATGAACAATGGAACAACCTCTCAATTTGGGGAGGAATTATGAATTTTTTAGCGAATAATATAATAATCTGATTAATTTTAATTTTGGAACAGAGGCGATTGGATTGATTAAAAAAGTTGATCACATTGGAATAGCAGTTAAATCATTAGAGGACACACTTCCCTTTTACACAGAGGTTCTTAGACTTCCATTGTTAGGGATTGAAGAAGTGGCGAGTCAACAGGTAAGGGTTGCATTTCTTAAGGCTGGGGAGACGAAACTTGAATTGTTAGAGCCCACCTCCTCGGCAAGCCCAATTGCTAAATATATCGAAAAACGTGGCGAGGGCATTCATCATGTTGCACTTGGTGTTGAATCGATTGAAGAACGAATTCTCGAAATGAAAGAAAAAGGAATAAAAATGATAGATGAACTTCCTAGATTAGGAGCAGGTGGGGCGCATATAGCGTTCATGCATCCAAAGTCAGCAACAGGTGTTCTGTATGAACTATGTGAAAAGAAGGGATTGAAGAAGTAATGGTAGACATTTATGAAAAAATTAATGAATTATATGATAGACGTCGAGGAGTTGAGCTTGGCGGCGGAGATGAAAAGATTGAAAGGCAGCATGCTAAGGGGAAACTAACTGCAAGGGAAAGGATAGAGCTTCTAGTCGATAAAGGTTCCTTTATCGAACTAAGCCCGTTCATTGAGCATAGAACGAACGATTTTGGTTTAGATGAGCAACGAGGTCCCGGTGATGGAGTTGTGACTGGCTTCGGTAAAGTGAATGGCCGACCAATTTATTTGTTTTCTCAGGATTTTACCGTTTTTGGCGGTGCCCTAGGGGAAATGCATGCAAAAAAAATTGCGAATGTAATGGATTTAGCTGCGAAAAATGGTACACCATTTGTTGGTTTAAATGATTCGGGCGGTGCTAGAATTCAAGAGGGTGTCGTTTCACTAGATGGTTACGGGCATATTTTCTACCGAAATGCGATTTACTCTGGAGTCATCCCACAAATTTCGGTCATTATGGGTCCTTGTGCAGGAGGAGCAGTCTATTCCCCAGCCATTACCGATTTTGTTTTCATGGTTGAAAAAACGAGTCAGATGTTTATTACTGGACCGAAAGTAATTGAAACGGTAACAGGGGAGAAAATCTCTGCAGAGGACCTTGGCGGTGCGAATGTACATAACAGTATTAGTGGAAATGCTCATTTTCAATCCGAGTCGGAAGCGGATGTCTTAGAGCAGGTTCGAAAGCTCTTAAGTTACCTTCCGCAGAATAATGAAGAAAAGGCTCCACGGCTTGAGGTGGAAGACGAAAATGACTATCGGCCAGATTTAACAGATGTGATTCCCTTCGACACATTGAGACCGTATGATGTTCGTAAAGTGATTGAACAAGTTGCTGATGCTGACTCTTTTATGGAGATACAAAAAGATTTTGCGAAAAATATTGTTGTTGGTTTCGCTAGAATTAAAGGTGAATCGGTAGGTCTTGTTTGTAATCAGCCTAAGGTGATGGCTGGCGGGCTTGACATCAATTCCTCTGATAAGGCAGCTAGATTTATTCGGACCTGTGACTCGTTTAATATCCCAATTATCACCTTTGAAGATGTGACCGGTTTTTTCCCAGGAGTAAAACAGGAACATGGAGGAATCATCCGCCACGGAGCAAAAATATTATTTGCTTATTCAGAGGCAACTGTACCCAAATTAACGGTTATTACGAGAAAGGCATATGGTGGTGCCTATGTAGCACTAAACAGTAAATCTATTGGAGCAGACCTTGTCTATGCTTGGCCGAATGCTGAGATTGCTGTTATGGGTCCACAAGGTGCTGCTAATATTATTTTTGCACGAGAAATTCAAAATAGTGACACCCCGGATGAACTCAGACAGCAGAAGATTGATGAGTATCGCGAGAAGTTCGCCAATCCATATGTTGCCGCTAGTAGAGGGATGGTCGATGATGTTATAGATCCGCGTGAAACAAGAATAAAAATTATTCAATCTTAGAAATGCTGCGTAATAAAAAAGAATCAAGACCATATAAAAAACATGGAAATATCCCTCTTTAAAGGGAGAGTATTCACCTTTCATTTGATGACCGAAATTATAAGCGGTATACTGAAATAGTGAAAAAGTGAGTACATAAAATGGAGGGTTTGAAGGATGATTAATCATGAACGTCTCTTAAATGAGTTTTTAGAGCTTGTGCAAATTGACTCTGAAACAAAATTTGAAACAGAAATTGCAAAAGTATTAAAACAAAAGTTTACTGATTTGGGCCTTGATGTTTTCGAGGATGATACAATGGCAGTTACTGGACACGGTGCTGGTAACTTGGTTTGTACCCTTGCTGCAACAAAAGATGGAGTGGATCCGATCTACTTCACGTCACATATGGATACGGTTGTTCCTGCAAAAGGAGTAAAGCCATCGATTAAAGACGGGTATATCGTAACCGATGGTACAACCATTTTAGGAGCAGATGATAAAACAGGCTTGGCCGTTATGTTTGAAACGATTCGCGTTTTAAAAGAACAAGATATTCCTCACGGGATGATCCAATTCGTTATCACTGTTGGTGAAGAATCTGGCCTCGTAGGAGCAAAAGCCCTCGACTCTTCATTAATAAAGGCGAAGTATGGATACGCCCTTGATAGCGACGGTTTAGTAGGAAATATCGTTGTTGCTGCACCTACGCAAGCAAAAATAAAAACAGTTATTTACGGAAAAACAGCACATGCTGGTGTTGCCCCTGAAAAAGGAGTTTCAGCGATTACGATAGCTGCAAAATCCATTGCGAAAATGCCATTAGGTCGAATTGATTCTGAAACAACTGCAAATATTGGTCGATTTGAAGGTGGCACGCAAACAAACATTGTTTGTGATCATGTTGAGATTTTAGCAGAGGCACGCTCACTTATTCCAGAAAAAATGGAAGCACAGGTTAGCAAAATGAAGGAAGCATTTGAATCTGTTGCTGCTGAAATGGGTGGAAGAGCCGAAGTGGATGTTGAGATTATGTACCCAGGTTTTAAATTTGGTGAAGGCGACCTAGTTGTTGAAATCGCCCGCAAAGCAGCTGCAAAAATTGGTCGTAGTTGTGAATTACAACAAAGTGGCGGT
>JAQSXG010000123.1 GCA_029256785.1 Neobacillus sp. | reverse complement strand
TAACCGGGCTACTCGGTGATGGTCGAAGTGAACTCTTTCAATCTATTTTTGGAGCAGAAAAGATCTCATCTGGAAAGATCCACTTAAACGGAAAAGAAGTAGCGATAACAAGTACGACCCAGGTAATAAATGAAGGAATTGCCTATCTTCCACGCAATCGCAAGGAAAATGCCATTATCAAGGATATGAATATCATCGAAAATGCCTCGATTGTTACTTGGCCGAAATTTTCGAAGAGGGGGATTATTAATAAGCGAAAGCACGAGGAGACCTTCAGTGAACAACGCCAATTATTAAAATTAAAGATGGGGAAGTTTACTGACAGTATCACGAGTCTTTCCGGTGGAAACCAACAGAAGGTTGTCCTGGCCAAATGGCTTGCTGCCAATCCTAAACTGCTAATCTTAGACAACCCTACCCAAGGTGTGGATGTCGGAGCGAAGGAAGATATCTATGATATCATTTTGAAGCTTGCGGATGAAAATATTGCTGTGGTCGTTCTTTCTAGTGAAGCACAGGAAATTATCCGTGTATGTGACAGGGCGCTGGTTATGTATCATGGTGTCATTCAAGGAGAAGTTGCTTTAGAGACAATGAATGAGCATACGATCATGAGCCTTGCTACGGGAGGGCAACTATCGTAAGTAAGGGAGAGAATACCAATTATGGATAATGCCACTTTGAAAAATAATAGAAACTTTTTTGAATGGTTCAAGTATAAATGGTCTGACGAACCACTGTTTAGCACGGCCATTGCACTCATCATTATGATTATTTTACAAACATTGGTTTTGGGATTTGATTATGATTCATTTGGCAGCTGGTTTCAATCCTGGACAAACAACTGGATAAACATTCTTAGGAATAATGCAGGAACGGGAATCGTTGCACTGGGTATGACCTTTGTCATTATGACGGGAGGAATTGATTTAGCTGTTGGTTCCACATTGGTTGCGACAGGTGCTTTCTCCATGCTCCTTCTTGACACGGGAACCAAAGGACTCCTTGGTATGTGGGGAATGACCGGAATCCCCGCCTTTATCGTTACGATTATTTTTGTGCTGCTGCTTGGGTATCTGCTCGGGTCATTGATCGGTGTCACGGTTACAAAAGGGAAGGTACCGCCCTTCATTGCAACATTAGGTGCAATGATGATTTTTAGAAGTGTGACCCAGCATTTCACGCAAGGCTATAACACGACTATTCCTATCGAGTTTTTACAGATTGCTAGTTTTAAAATCGGAAATTATATGATTATGCCAATAATCTATTGGGCAGTCATTGCTTATATTCTTTACTATGTATCTAAGCGGACCACGTTTGGACGTCAGATTATTGCTGTTGGATCCAATGAAAGGGCTGCTCGACTTTCTGGTGTAAATGTCGACAAAGTTAAGCTTCGTGTGTATGCACTGATGGGAATCCTCGTCTCTATTGCAGCGATAATTCAAGTTTCACGGATTGGTTCGATGGATTTTTCTAATGCTGGCAGGGGAATGGAAATGGATGCCATAGCCGCTGCCGCTGTGGGTGGTACGAGTATGATGGGCGGAAGAGGTTTCATCCTTGGGACCGTATATGGGATGTTAATTATCGCCGTAATGAATAATCTATTGAACCTATTTGGAGTACCGCCATTTTTAAGAGAAGCATTTAAAGGGGTCATTGTCATTGCCGCCGTGCTTCTGCAAAAAAAGGAGAAAACTTCATAAACTGTTCAGGTGATTACATTTGTATTTTGAAATTTCAGATAAATAAGTTGACTCTACTCTCAATAGTATAGTAAATTTAAAGTTGAGACGACTGAATAGGCATTCATAAAATATTGATTTGCGCTTAGGCGCTTGAATGGAGGAACAGACACGACATGGGAAATATTCCATCAGTACTTAAAGATTTGCGCATTCCTGTTATCGGTTCACCTATGTTTATCATAAGTAATCCTAAGTTAGTCATTGAGCAATGCAAGGCAGGGATTGTTGGGTCCATGCCAGCACTAAATGCAAGGCCAATTTCGTTGCTCGACGAATGGCTGGCAGAGATTACTGAAACACTTGCTATTTACAATGCCCAGAATCCAGATCGCCCTGCCGCTCCATTTGCGATAAATCAGATCGTACACAAATCCAATACCAGATTAGAGCAGGACATGGAAATGTGTGTGAAGTACAAAGTTCCTATTATTATTACTTCCCTTGGTGCACGGGAGGATATAAACGTTGCTGCACATAGCTACGGGGGAACCGTTTTTCATGATGTGATTAACAATAAGTTTGCCCACAAAGCCATCGATAAGGGGGCAGATGGGTTGATTGCTGTTGCTGCAGGTGCTGGTGGTCATGCCGGTGCGAAGAGCCCATTTGCATTGGTTCAAGAAATTCGTCAATGGTTCAACGGTCCGCTAGCCTTATCTGGATCTATTGCAACTGGTAGCGGAGTTCTGGCTGCCCAAGCAATGGGTGCTGATTTTGCCTATATCGGTTCGCCATTCATTGCCACGCATGAAGCCAATGCGGTTGAAGAATACAAGCAAGCAATCGTTGAATGTAATTCTGATGATATCGTAAATAGTAATCTATTCACTGGTGTGGAAGGAAATTACCTTGCACCATCGATTCGGGCAGCTGGGTTGGATCCCGATAATCTTCCAACTAGCGATCCATCGAAGATGAATTTTGGCAGTGAGGCAAAAGCATGGAAGGACATCTGGGGATGTGGTCAGGGGATCGGAGCGGTTAATGAAGTTACCACCGCAGCGGCATTCATAAACAAACTTCACCAAGAGTACATTGCTGCAAGAGAAAACCTCCTTGTAAAATCTTATTCGTAATCTTAGAAAATAGCAAAAACGCTGTATTATCCAATACGGCGTTTTTTTTACAAAATAAATGTAAGAACTAACCAGGTAAAGGAAGTTATCAAATGAATAAACCCGAGAACTCCAATGCAGACGAATACCCAACACTGACGAAGGTTACGGATGAGATCTATCAGCTCAAGGTGCGTTATCCATTTGGAATGTATGAAATGAACAGTTTTCTATTCAAAGGGGATAAAGGCTTTACTGTTGTTGATACTGGTAGTGTTTCAGCGGAATCGAAATCTTTATGGGAGCAAACCCTAGCATCAGGGATTACAGTTGAAAAATTAGTATTATCACATGCTCATCCCGATCATATTGGATTTGCTAGTTGGTTTCAGGAACAGCATCAGGTTCCTGTCTATATCTCTAATTTAGGATATAAAGAAATGCAAAGAAAACGAAGTAATCCAGATCGGAACTGGACTAGAAATTTATTTCTTACGCATGATGGACCCGAACTCCCTGAGAAAATGGAAGATTCAGAAGCAGCTGCCTTTGAATTCGAACCGGATGGCATATTTGAAAATCAGCAGCAGATCAGAATTGGAAATGATTCATATGAAACCATTTGGACCCCAGGTCATTCTTCCGACCATTTCTGTTTTTATAGTCAAAACGAGCAGGTGATGATAACAGGTGATCATGTTTTAAAAGGACTAGCTCCGATAATAGCCGTATGGTCAGAACAGGACGTAAATCCAATTAAAGAAAATTTCGCATCCTTGGAACGATTAAAAGCGTACGCTACCAAAATTGCGCTGCCTGGTCATGGTGATCTGATCTACAATATGAGTGATCGGATTGATGAAATGATCTCTGGACATCATTATCGCTTACAGCAGCTCGTTGCTTCTGTTAAAAACGCTGAAAAAACATCCTGGCAGGTTTGCCAAGAAATATACGGAAACCTTGGTCCAAAACAATTTTTCGCCCCATTCTTAGCTACCATCACAAGGTTTCTTTATCTTGAATCGACTGGGGAAGTAACGAGTGAGTTGATAAATGGCAAGGTTTTTTATCGTTCGAATGATATTTCATCGTAATTTTTATACGTAAAGCAGTGGATTTCTAGAAAGGGAATGACACTGCTTAATCCTATCCTTCAAATGTAAGCGCCAGTTCAGGCGTTTTTATTTTCTATTCAAGTGGAACGTGTGTTTGTATGCACTCTTTAGTATAAATTTTATACTTGATATATTTTTTATACCTGATATACTCTGTATATAAAGGTGGTGTTAAGGCATGAAGGTTTGTCCCTATATTGAAGCTTCTTTTCAAATTCTCGGTAAAAAGTGGAATGGTCAACTCATCCATTACTTGTCGTTATGCGAGAACTATACCGCACGTTTTTCAGATTTAAAGCGTGATTTGACAGGGATTACTTCTAGAGCACTTTCACTGAAGCTTTCTGAGCTTGCGGAAGATGGATTGGTCCAAAAGTTAGTAGATTCTGGATCACCTGTAACCATTTCCTACGAACTAACAGAAAAAGGAATAGCGCTAGCCAATAGCCTCAAGCCCATTCAGGAATGGGCACTGCGTTATATAGAAATAGAAACAAATGAAGGGGAGGGAAATAATTGATGAAAAATAATATGATTTGTGACGTTGAAACAGGGGTATGTGGTGTAGCAGGTGAAGATGAGATGGAGTTTATCGATCTTAATAAACCAAAGAAAACAGTTGACCTTTATTATGTCACAGACCCAATTTGTTCCCATTGTTGGGCACTAGAGCCTGTTCTACGCAGGTTTGTTGAACAATATGGTGAATATTTTACCATCAAAACGGTTATGGGTGGATTGTTAGAAAAATGGGGTGGCGGACCGGTGGATCCAGCTAACGGAATTAACAAACCATCGGATGTTGCAGGACATTGGAGAGAAGTGGGCGAGCAAACACGCATGCCTATTGATGGAACACTATGGTATGACAATCCTGTCCACTCATCGTATCCTCCTTCTCGTGTATTTAAAATGATACAAAGACAAGATGATGCATTAGCCAGTGTATTTTTACGCCGGGCACGTGAAGCGGTTTTCGCATTCAATCAAAATATTGCGGATGATTCTGTATTAATTGAAATGGTCAATGCGCTGGGATTGGATGGGGCTGCAATTGTAAGGGAAGCGAACCTACCTAGCGGGCAGCAATTACTAAATGAAGATTTCACCCTTGCTGCAAGCTTAGGTGTTAGAGGATTTCCAACCATTATTATGGTCAATGGGGAAAACAAAGGGGTTAAAATTGTCGGTGCCCGCCCATTAGCAAACTATGTTACTGGATTAAAACAGGTTTTAGAATTAGAAGACCTCCAACCGCGACAACAACCAGCACTTTCTAGCTTGCTTGAAAAAGAAAAGCTTTTATTTTCAAAAGAGGTTGAAGTCATGTATGATATGGAGCAAACGGATATGAATGCTCTAATTGAAAAAGAGCTGTCACCTAATGAATATGAATCTAAAGAAATTCTAGGTGAAAAGTACTTTGTGAAGAAATAATTTTGAAAACTGTGGGGGATGAACATGGCAAGAAAAGCTTATAATGCAAAGGGAACAATATCGGCAGGACCATACTCACATGCTGTAGATGCGGGTGAATTAGTGTATTTATCCGGTCAAACTCCAATGAACTCAGCCTCAGATGAAATCAAGACGGGTGACATTGGAGCGCAAACACAGCAATGCTTTGATAATTTATTTGCAGTCTTGAAGGAAGCCAACCTAACTCCAGATGATGTGGTAAAGGTAAATGTATACTTAACGGATATGGGCAATTTTAGCTCGATGAATGCGGTATATGAAAAACAATTTTCGCAGCCTTTCCCTGCACGGACATGTGTTGCTGTTCTAGCACTTCCACTTGGTGCAGAAGTAGAAATTGAATTGATTGCTAAAAGACCATAGTTGTAATTCAATTAGATTACAACTACCTATCTTAAAGGCTATACTTCATTGTATAGTCTTTTATTTATGAAGGAAGGGTTTTATGAATTTTATCACCATCGGTTCGTTATCGATTGCTAGTAAATGGATATTCCTTGCGGTTGCTCTATTGCTAAGTTATATTCTCTTTAAATTACATAAGTTTTCTACTGCTTTATTAGATGTACTATCCAATAGTCTATTTATTGGATTTCTTGTATTAAAGCTTAGCTTGATTCTAGTTCAGCCTAATCTTGTCATCAAAAGCCCCTTGTCACTCTTGTATTTTACAGGTGGGAAAATTGGATTTTGGCTTGCTGTGAGTATTGCAAGTGCGGTGTACTTCTGGGGGACTCGAATGCAGGGGATATCTCTTCAAACAAGGGTCAATACATTTGGTTTATTTGTTCTTTATTCATTTTCATTTTACCATTTGCATTTTCTTCTAGTGAATCAGGAATGGCAGCATTTCTTGTATTTACTACTGCCGATTATCGTTTTATTTTGGTGGCTTTTAAAAAAGAGAAGTATTCAAATGTTGAAGAATGTTACGATCATGGCTGTCCTATTCGGGTTAATTGGTTGGGCAGTAAATGATCACCTCATGAAAACACGATTGTCAGAATCTAACCCAACGATTCAGACGGGTATTCAAAAAGGAGACATGGCCGTTGATTTTACTCTCGAGACGATTGATGGAGAGGTATCGAAGCTTTCTGATTACAAAGGAAAAAAGTTGATTTTAAACTTTTGGGCAACATGGTGTCCTCCCTGTAAAGCGGAGATGCCGCATATGGAGAAATTTTACGAAGAAAATAAAGATAATAATGTAGTTATTTTAGCTGTGAATTTAACATCTAGTGAATCTAATGAGAGCAATGTTCGTGCTTTTATAAAGGATTATCGGTTAGCCTTCCCTGTCTTAATGGACACAGATGGAAGTGTAGGGGATACATATCAAGCGATTAGCATACCGACTACTTACTTCATCGATTCGAAGGGAATCATTCAGCAAAAACTCGTCGGGCCAATGAGTAAAGACACAATGGAAGACTTGATCCGAAAAATTAATTAATAAATATAGTTAGTGATAAACTGAGATTACTAAAGAGAAAAGGGGCATTCTCCGTGGATAATAGTAATAGAACGGCACTTGTTCTAGGTGCAAGCGGATTGGTTGGGACGGAATTAGTTAACGTCCTTCTTCAAAAAGAGAACTATGCTAAAATACATTTGCTAGTAAGGAAGCCGTTAGCAATTAATCATATGCTATGTGAACAGCACGTGGTTCATTTTGATGAACTAGAGAAACACGAAGACTTATTTCAAGTAACTGATATTTTCTGTTGTTTAGGAACAACGATAAAAAAAGCGAAGTCGAAAGAGGCTTTTCGTAAAGTCGATTATCATTATCCGATCGAGGCAGCAAAATTGGCAAAAAAGTTTAATGTGCAAAAATACCTTATCATTACAGCAATGGGAGCAAGTTCGAAATCGCCATTCTTTTATAGTCAAGTCAAAGGCGAGGTAGAGGAAGAGCTTAGAAACTTAGCTTTGCCCTCTGTCCATATTTTCCGACCATCTTTACTAGTAGGAGATCGAAAAGAGCATCGGCTAGGAGAAAAAATTGCAGAGAAGGTTAGTGGCATATTTAACACCCTCATGGTAGGTCCCATGCGCCCGTATCGGTCTATCCAAGCAAAAAGGGTAGCTGAAGCAATGGCCGCGACTGCCCTGTCAAATAAGACAGGTTATCATGTCTATGCTTCTCATGAAATCGAACAGATAGGAGGTTAGTTCGGACAAACATAACAAGGAAAAGCCGTGTGTTGTTCGAGATATTTTTACAAAGACTTTACTAATTGTAAAATATATTTCAACTTCAATCGCAATCATAAAGAAATAAGTCTATTCATTAGATACCTACAAAGGATGGAGAAATAAAATGAAACATATTTTTCAAAAAGGAAAAAATTCAGCAAGACCCACATTACTTTTGCTTCATGGAACAGGTGGGACAGAACAAGATTTATTACCGCTTGCGGGGGAAATTGATCAAGACGCATCCATTCTAAGTGTCCGAGGTAATGTGTTAGAAAATGGGATGCCAAGGTTTTTCCGGCGGCTAGCAGAAGGTATTTTTGACGAAGAGGACTTGGTATTCCGTACAAAGGAATTATCTGAATTTCTTGACGAGGCTTCCACTAAATATGGGTTTGATCGAGATAATATCGTTGCCGTTGGGTATTCAAACGGAGCCAATATCGCTGCAAGCTTATTGTTCCATTACAAGGATGCGTTAAAAGGAGCCATTTTGCACCATCCGATGGTACCAAGAAGAGGCATTGATTTACCAGATTTGACTGGGAAAGCAGTGTTTATTGCAGCAGGGACCAATGACCCAATTTGTCCTGCTTCAGAGTCTGAGGATTTAAAAAAGCTTTTGTCTAGTGCCAACGCAAATGTAGAACTACATTGGGAAAACTTTGGGCATCAACTGACGTTTCAAGAGGTAAAAGCAGCAGCTGCTTGGTACCATAAACAATTCTAATCGGGACCTTTTTGAAAAATTTACTTCTCTATTGGGCATGGAGATCACTTAATGAAATGTCCAATAGAGATTAAACTGTATAATTTGCACTACTGCTTAATGAACCATCCCACATACATAACGCAATGATATGAGAAACAAATCTCCCCGCATTCGTCAATATTCTTCACTAATGTCGAAAAAAACCATGTAAGATTATCTCTCAATTTTACAAAATATTCTGTTAAGTTATGGTAAGTTTTAAAAAGATTCGAAAATAGTACAAGGTCTACACATTCTTACTACTCACCAACAAGGCAGAATATGTACATAGTGGGCAGTTTATCGCTAGCACTATTTTACAGGTTGTATAATGATATGCATTTTTCACACCTGTAAAATAGAAATAAGATGCAGAATTTTCTGCTATTTTAAAGGGAGCAAGGAGGTATGGCGCAAATCAATTTTTACTAGAATCACTAATGGATTTAGATTAGGAAATGGGGGGTTCTATTTGGAAAAAATACAACGTATTTCTTATACCGATATTAGTAAGAACTTTCAAGAGGTTGAGCCAGCACTTACTCATCAAGAGGCCTTGGAGGAATCCAATCGCTGCCTATATTGTTATGACGCCCCATGTATTCAAGCCTGTCCAACGGGTATCGATATCCCCACTTTTATAAAAAAAATCGCCTCAGGGAATTTATTTGGCTCTGCGAAAACAATCATGTCTTCAAATCCTGTGGGTGCAAGTTGTGCGCGTGTATGTCCAACAGAAGAACTATGTGAGGGAGCCTGCGTCCTAAACCATTCAACGAAACCAATTCTAATTGGAAATCTTCAAAGATATGCAACCGATTGGGCGATCAAAAATGAACAAACCCTTTTTCAACCGGGAACACCGAATGGAAAAAAAGTGGCGGTAATTGGTGGAGGTCCTGCTGGATTATCAGCTGCAAGAGAATTAGCCCGATTGGGCTTTGAGGTAACGATTTATGAAGCAGCCGAAAAGGCTGGTGGCTTGAATACTTATGGAATTGTTTCCTTTCGTCTGCCGCAGGCTATTTCCTACTGGGAAGTGGAACAGGTTGAAAAGCTTAATGTCACGATTAAAACGAACACAGTGGTGGGAAGAGATGTTTCCATTGATTACTTAACAGAGAACTTTGATCGGATTGTACTAGCCGTTGGTATGTCGCAGGTTCCAGATTTAGGAATTGATGGCGAGGATCTTGCTGGTGTTTACGATGCGATTGAGTTTGTGAAAGAAACGAAAAGCGGTCAATTATCAAACGAGTTAATCGGAAAGCGTGCGGTGGTAATCGGTGCTGGAAATACTGCAATTGATGGGGCAACCTGTTCGGTTCGTTTAGGGGCGGAAAATGTAAAAATTTTATACCGCCGAACAGAGGAAGAAATGACGGCGTATGATTTCGAGTATGAATTCGCCAAACAGGATGGCGTCGAGTTTCGCTGGTTAACGGCTCCAAAGAGAATTATTGGAGATGAAAACGGAAAAGTAACAGAGATTGAATGTCTCAAAATGAAACTGGGTGCACCAGACAAAGACGGACGTAGGAAACCAGAGGTGATTAAAGGATCCGAACATATCCTACCAACTGATGCTGTGATTAAGGCAATCGGTCAAACCAGACATCTTGAACTAATTGAAGCCTTAGGTCTTCATCATGAAAGTGGAGTGGTTCAAGTCAATCAAGAAAACTATCAAACTTCTAACCCCAAAATATTCGCTTGTGGAGATGTTGTATTCGGCAAAGGAAAAGGCGATGCCATGGTCGTTACAGCTGCACAACAAGGAAAGCAAGTAGCATATAGCATCCATAAACAATATACCGCCGTAGAAACCGTATAAGGTAGTTTAAAAGTGGATATATAAATGTAAGCGTTTTCTGAAAGGCGCAAAATTTTAATGACAAGGCTGTGTTAAAGGTTATTGTTGATTTTATGACCCTGTTGATTTG
>JAQSXG010000122.1 GCA_029256785.1 Neobacillus sp. | reverse complement strand
TCTTTTCTCCTCTAGCTGCTTTTAAGAATGTTTCGTTGATAGCTTTTACCATTTAAATAAATCCACCTTTCAAAGACATGCTATTTTCCATTTTAATATATGTAGCTATAAATTAAAACTTTTAACGTGTGCATATATACCTGTATTCACTATATCGATTATTCCTATTTGTGTATAGATTACGGTGAAAAGTGTCAAAGAATAGTCGTTTTTTATGTTTATATTTTCTTTTCACCACTTTACACTTCCCTCATATTCTGTAATACATCTAGGTGCGATATTCCATTCCTAGATAACAGAAAGGGGGTAATCCATATGCTTATTGAGCTGTCAGCACTACATTGGATATATGTTGTTTTCATTGCTCTTATCATCGGATTTATGATTAAACGTAGAGATACCACGCTGATTTGTATTCTCGGAATTTTTCTAATTGCCATTACTGCCACTGGTTCACTCAGCAGCTCCGTCAGTAGTATTTTTAACAGCTTTATCTATGCGATAACAGAACTTTTATCAACAATCCTCGTCATTTCGATTATTGTCGCTATGAGCAAAACACTTACTTCAACTGGAATAAACGATGTCATGATCTCACCTTTCACAAAATTAATCCGTAACCCTGCTCTAGCTTATTGGACGATTGGTATATTAATGATGATCATATCTTGGTTCTTTTGGCCATCGCCCGCAGTTGCGTTATTAGGTGCTGTTCTCCTTCCAGTTGCATTAAAAGCTGGTTTACCAGCTTTAGGTGTTGCCATGGCGATGAACTTGTTCGGGCATGGGATCGCCTTATCAGGTGACTTTGTTATTCAAGCCGCACCAAAGTTAACTTCAGATGCTGCTGGGATTCCGATTGGGGAAGTAATCAGCGCTAGTATTCCATTGGTCTTTGTTATGGGGATTGTCACAACTATAGCAGCCTTCTACTTCTTAAAAAGAGATATGAAAAGAGGTCTACTACAGGCTACACCATATGTTGTAACGGAGTCGAAAATAGAAGACTCAGAGAAAACACTTCTATCGATTGCACAAAAAAGATTCTTTGCCATTATCATCCCACTCCTCTTTGCAATTGATGTTGCTGCGATGTTTCTCCTTGACCTAACCGGCGGCGATGCCACTGCCCTCGTCGGCGGTACTTCCATTCTTATTCTTCTCCTAATCACAATGACTAGTCATAGAAACAAAGGACTAGAAAAAACAACCCATTACTTAATTGAAGGATTTACTTTCGGATTTAAAGTCTTTGGCCCTGTTATTCCGATTGCTGCATTCTTCTATTTAGGTGATGCAGGCTTTGGAAAAATTGTTGGAGACTTTTTACCTCAAGGGTCTCAAGGAATTGTGAATGACCTTGGTATTGCTTTAGCAAATATAGTACCTTTGAGTAAAGCAGTAGCTGCCGTAACATTAACGACAGTTGGTGCGATTACCGGATTAGATGGCTCAGGGTTCTCTGGAATCTCCTTGGCTGGGTCCGTTTCTGCACTCTTTGCAACAGCCATAGGCAAGGGTGCAGCCACTCTAACGGCTTTGGGGCAAATAGCCGCAATTTGGGTAGGCGGAGGAACACTCGTCCCATGGGCATTAATCCCTGCTGCCGCCATTTGTAATGTGGATCCTTTCGAGCTAGCGAGGCGAAATCTGGTTCCAGTAATCATCGGTCTAACAGTCACCACTATCGTGGCTATGTTTTTAATATAATAGCTACGCAAAGAGAATTGTTGGAAAGTTCATCGACCCAAACGGTTCAATCTCCGTGGTTTCGGTCGATGAAGAAAGTGTTCATCGACCCAAACAGTTCTATCTCCCTGGCTTCGGTCGATAAGGGTTTGTGCCAAGCTCCAATCAACTAGCTAGTTTATAAATTAAAGAAGAGGCTGATTCGGGAATCAGCCTCTTTTCTTAGGAACTTTTAAATTTCATTCTAAAATAATGATACATCATGATCCAAATGAACACCCAAATATAACCAAAAGCAAAACCAGCAATTACATCTGACGGATAATGCACATTTAGAATAATTCGACTAGCGCCAATCAGCAGCAGTAAAAGTCCTGCTAACATACCCACGATGACTTTATTGGATTTCGTCTTCAATCCTTCAATGATTAAATATGCAAGAAAAAAGTAGACAATAAACCCAACCATCGCATGACCACTAGGAAAACTGTTGCTATTTACAGGAGCAAAATGCTCTAAATCCGGCCTTGGTCGAGCGATTAACTCTTTAAGAAGCTTATTCATTTCGTTCCCTAACACAACCGAAAAGATAATAGCCGCGGCTCCTACAAAATTTTTTCTAAAAAACAATAGCCAACCTAGTGCAAAAAAAGCTACAAGATAAATCCCTTTTTTATCCCCTAATTCTGTTAGTATTTGAAAAAAAGGATTCATCGAATCAGGCACCAATACAAAAAAATCCGCTAATGTTCCATCCAACCTAATCGTTTGCTTACCAACAACCTGAATGGAAGTATAAGTAGCTACTGTAATAGCCAAAACCAAAAATATGTAAGATAATTTCCCCTGTCTCCCCATCTGCATTTTCCTAATCCTTTCTACTGATAATCTTTTAAAATTATAATACATAATAGTTAGAAAGTGTTAAAATAGTTTGAAAATAAACTTGGAGGATGAAATATGCTGAATACACTATTTAACAAATTAGAATTCTACTATGAAGAGATGGTTTCCATTCGCAGATTTTTGCACCAGCATCCCGAATTATCGTTCCAAGAAAAAAACACAGCATTATTTATCCAGGATTACTATAAAAAGCTTGGTATAGAGGTAAAAGGGAATGTGGGAGGCAATGGTGTCGTTGCAAAAGTATATGGTAAAAAGCCTGGTAAAACAGTGGCACTTAGAGCCGACTTTGACGCATTACCTATCCAGGACGAAAAAGATGTACCTTACAAGTCATTAGTGCCAGGTGCCATGCATGCTTGTGGCCATGATGGTCATACATCCACCCTTCTAGTTCTAGCTAAAGTCTTAAATGAAATGAAGGAGGAGCTTGAGGGAAATTATATCCTTATCCATCAGCATGCAGAAGAATATGCACCAGGCGGCGCGATAACAATGATTGAAGATGGATGTTTAGAAGATGTTGATGTCATTTTCGGCACTCATTTATGGGCCAGTGAGCCAACAGGGAAAATTCAATACCGAACTGGACCAATTATGGCGGCGGCTGACCGTTTTGAAATCAATATCCAAGGAAAAGGAGGGCATGGAGCACAACCACATAAAACAATCGATGCAATTGTCATAGCCTCACAGCTAGTTATCAATTTACAGCAAATTGTTAGTAGAAAAGTAAATCCAATTGATTCAGCGGTTGTAACGATAGGTTCCTTTACAGCGGAAAATGCATTCAATGTTATAGCTGATAAAGCAAAACTCATTGGCACAGTACGAACTTTTAATGAGGAGGTCCAGCAATTTATTGAAAATGAAATGGAAAGAATCATTCACGGTACCTGCCATATGACAAACAGTACCTATCAATTTTCGTATGAGAAGGGCTACCCAGCTGTCATCAATCATCAACAAGAAACAGACTTTCTCATTGAGTGTGCAAAAGCTGTATCGGAAGTACAAAACATTGAGGAAACAGAACCACAAATGGGAGGTGAAGACTTCGCCTATTATTTACAAAAGGTACCGGGGACGTTCTTTTTTACTGGGGCTAAACCTCCTTATGTAGATACTGCCTATCCCCACCACCATCCAAAATTTGATATCGATGAAAAAGCAATGCTAATTGCGGCAAAAACGCTTGGAACAGCTGCGATAAATACCCACAGAGTATAATTAATTAATCCCCTGAACAGTTAGAGTTCAGGGGATTTTTGTAGAATTCTCATCCGGTAGGCATTCATCGCTGTTTCCCCTAATTGCTTCAGTAGATTATTATTTGCGTAAGCTCCCACAAAGGCCCCAATTCCAGGAACAAGCTGCATCATTTTTACAAAGTCGATATAATCTCTATACTCCTGCTGAAATTTACGCCAATCCATTTCAACTAGCACTGTTTTCCGATCATCCCAATGCTCCATTACATCTAATGTCTCTTTGCGTATTTCGTCACTGGAAAATGCCAGCTGAAATACATGGAGAATAAATAGCCTCTCTTCGTATTCTTTGGTGTTAAAACCATAGACTGCTGCGGCATCAAAAAGAAATTTCATCTTTATCGAAAGAAGTAAAGGAAAGTCAGCTAAGCCTAAGAGAATCCCTCCTGCACCTGTCCCTGCTCCCTCTACCATCGCAGTTTTCTGATAAGCAGCCGTCTTTTTGAGCATGAGTTCATCCCGTTCAATTAACGTTAAGCCCTTTGCCTGATTTTTATTTGTGGTAACCTGTGAACCAAAAAGAGTAGTTTTCACCATTCCTTTAATGCTCTCCGTCATCACCTCATGTACCTTTTCAGGAATTATTTCATTTACCTTACTTTGAGCTTTTTTGGAAAGCCGATTCATCATTCCAGAGCGTCTCGTTAATTTTCTCTTCCACGCCTCTACTTCCTCATATACCTTTAACTCGTATTCGTTCATGTTACCCACCCCTCTTCTATCTATAATATGTTTTTACGATTGCTTTCATTGATTTGTTTCAATAAAACCTCTTTCATCAGAAAGAGGAAACAAAAAGCTCTTTCATCAGAAAGAGGAAACAAAAAGCTTATTATTTTAATCGAGTCTGGCTATATACATTGACAAACAAAAAGCTAAATACCAATCCAGTAAGAAGGACAAACAAGGAAATGGTCCATTCCCCTTTTAATAGTACAATTAGAGCGAAAATAAACGTTTGCGATATAATTATGATATTTAACAATAACTGAAAGGCTGCTTTTTTATACTTTTCCGCCACAGGATACAAATCTACCCATAGTTTGTTTTGGTGATGGTTCCATAACGGCAAGAGCTGAAAAGCCGTTAAGTACAAAAATAATAAAGCAAAGAATATTTGTCCCAACCCAAAGGAAAGAAAGTACAAGGCCAACGCACCTATTGCTGTTAGTCGAATAAACAGCCCAAGATAATCGGATGCTCTTAGAAAGGTTCTTGAAAATAAATATAAGTAGGTCTTTTCACCGGTAAATGCGATTCGATTAATAAGTAAATCAAGCCATTTCCTTCTTTTTACAGTATCTTTTAATTTCGGCACATCCGTAAATAAATTGGCCAACCGATAAAAAGCAGCCATCCGCTTTTCTTCCTGACCTATCAGCAAGTCCCATTTAAGCCCCATTTTGGCTGTCCTAACATAGAAGGAACGGTAATAAAGTGCCATTATTGCAACTAATATAAGTAGGATGAAGATATTGGCTTGTTTAAATAACAAAAACGTGAATCCTACATTAATAAAATAACGAACAAGCATGTCCGATAATGAAACGGAGGAATGAACATAATAGCTAATTTTCCAACTGACAGCTAAGTTCCATGCTTTAATCAGTACCAGAACAATAAAGAAAATAAAAAAGAATCGAAATCCACTCGCACTAACATGTGCATATATAGGCATTAACAGAGCAAGAACCATTAAGATTATGTACCCTTGAAATACGATGCTAACGACGCCGGAACGTAGGAAATATCCTTTTAACCGATCCTCAAGTGATAACAAAAACACCTGATCGGCTTCCAGTAGAAAATTATAAACAGGGCTATAGGTCAAAAACCAGCCGATAATAATCGCAATGATTATTTCTGCCGGAAAGTCTGAAGGAATGGTTTTAATCCAATTCTGATAGTAATATGCAGCCGTTCCGATAAGAAACAATCCGACAATTAATAAATGACCATTAAAAATATAGCGAATATAAACACCAAGTTCTTTTAAACGATGACTAGCACGGTCTTTCCATAGTTTCTTCTCATCAAACATAATTTTCTTCCTTCGTCAATTGAATATATAAATCATCCAAGGAAGCATTCGGCATTGAGAATTGCTCTTGCAAGTCCTTAAGGGTTCCTTGCGCACGAATTTTCCCTTCATGAAGTATAACAAAACGATCACAATATTTTTCAGCAGTAGCAAGAATATGTGTTGACATTAAAATTCCCGCACCATTATCCTTCATTTTCTTCATTAAATCGAGCAAAGATTGGATTCCCAGGGGATCTAGACCCACAAATGGTTCGTCAACGATATATAGTGATGGCTGAACTAAGAAAGCGCACATGATCATCACCTTTTGTTTCATTCCTTTTGAAAAATGGGCAGGAAACCATTTTAATCTCTTTTCCATACGGAATTCGGATAATAATGGGGTTATTCGTTCCTTATAGGTTGACTCATCTAATCCATAGGCCATAGCTGTCAATCTTAAATGTTCGTCAAGCGTGAGCTCTTCATATAGTACCGGTGTTTCTGGAATGAAAGTAAACATCCTTCGATAGGCCTCTTTGTCTTTTTCAATCGTTTGACCGTTTATCTTTATTTCTCCGCGATGGGGTTCCATCAAACCTATAATATGTTTAATCGTAGTACTTTTTCCTGCGCCGTTCAAACCGATTAGTCCTACTAATTCCTTTTCTTTTACTTCAAAAGAAATATCTTTTAATACCGGGTTTCTTGTATACCCGCCTGTAAGGTTTTCTATCCTCAATAAAGACATGCGAAAACGCCCTTTCCGTTATCTTGATTATCTTACATTTTATCAAATAGTTACTGATAAAAATAGTTCTCAAATTTTTGTTACCTTTTTTGAATATTTTCTTCCGAACGGGTTATCATAATATTCGAAGGGGAAAGAAACAATTTGATGAAGAAATTCATTAAAACTTGAGATGAGGTGTCTGCTAAAGACAGTATCCTTTCAAACAAGTTCGCTTCAAAACGTTTCAAATAAGGGGATGGTTGTTTTGCACAAGTTGCCTTGTAACCATTTAACGTTCAAATAACACCAACTGTTTATCAACAAAATAAACGGCCAAATGAGGTGTTTGTCGAAGATCGTCATCCGGTTTTATAAGTTGCGAAAACATATAAAAACCAATTAGGGGATGGTCAGCTTGAACAAAGATTACTCTTTATAAGAACACTAAATTGTCAAATGAGGTGTTTGTCAAAGGTAATTTCCTGAATGAACGTATATAAGAAGCAATTCCCCCCTTCGAGAGGGCAGGATTCCATGCGGATCCTGCTCTTTTCTTTTTTATTCCGCTTCCGTATGGTAAAATACGGATAAAATTGTTGGGAGGCTGTATGATGAGCGATTGTATTTTTTGTAAAATTGTAAATGGTGAGATTCCGGCAGCAAAGGTATTTGAGAATGAACATGTTTTAGCCTTTTTAGATATAAGTCAGGTAACAAAGGGTCATACTTTGGTGATTCCGAAGGTACATAAAGAAAATTTATATGAACTTACTCCTGAAATCGCAAGAAATCTGTTTGAAGTGGTACCTTCGATTGCAAATGCTTTAAAAACGGAATATGAACCCATTGGTTTAAATTCAGTAAATAATAATGGTGAACAGGCTGGACAAACAGTCTTCCATTACCATTTACATTTAATCCCGCGGTACGGCAAGGGTGATGGTTTTGGCGCAGTATGGAAAACAAATACAAGCGATTATTCCCCACAAGTACTTCAAGAGATGGCAAGTAATATTAGCAAACGTCTATAATTTTAATTATCTGAAAATTATTTCTTTAACAATGATGTTTTATTATGATATAATGAAAACAAGTTTTTCGCTGTAGGCAATTAGGGCACTACAGGAGGAACAAATAGCTTAGTCAAGCAGAGGAGAGTTGAGAAATGAATACAAAGAATTTAGTGTCTCTATCATTATTAGTTGCGATCGGTGCCGTCTTGCACGCAGTCATTCCACCTATTTTCCTGGGAATGAAACCAGACATGATGTTAACCATGATGTTTTTAGGAATTATTCTTTTTCCAGAGATTAAGAGTGTGATGCTAATTGCCATCGTTACTGGGGCTATATCTGCATTGACAACAGGCTTCCCTGGCGGTCAACTACCAAATATCATTGATAAGCCAGTTACTGCGTTAGTATTCTTCAGTTTGTTTTTAATGTTAGGCAAATTTAAGAAATCTATCCTTAGTGTCGCTATTTTAACTGCAGTCGGAACAGTGATTTCTGGAACAGTATTTTTAGGGTCTGCACTATTTATTGTAGGCTTACCTGGTCCCTTTATTGCACTTTTCGGCACAGTTGTTTTACCAACCGCAGCAATTAGTACTGTTGTAATGATTATTCTGTATCCTGTTGCCCAATCAATAGGCAGAAGAACAAATCTATCATCAGTAACCATTACTACTAAATAAGAAAAACCAAAAAGAACCTTAGTCTGGGTTCTTTTCTTTCTATCATGCATTGATTTTAACTAGAAATTTGAAAACAGGATGGCTACAACTAAGAAGACTCCTCCACCACCAGCTAGTGCCGTTGCCCTTTTCTTCAATACTTGTTTTGGAGGAAATACACCAGGTCTTTTTAATGCTAAAAGATACCTAACTGTACCCCAAAAAAACAAAAAGCTAATTAGGAAGAGTATGGTGGTCATGCTTTTCATTTTTATTCCCCCTATGTCCATGATTGATTATAAATATTTATATGTTTTTATTTCCTTTTGTATGTACTCAGCCAGTATTTTTCATATTGAGTAAAAATTTTACTGCGAATATTCGAAAAAGTTGGAATTAATTAGAAAAAACACTTAAAATAGAGAAGAAATCTTTTTTTCAGGGTGTTATTTATTTAAACACTACCCAAAAACTAGAAAACTCCTAATTTCAATAGTAAAAATTAATAATTTCTAAAAATTTTGTGAATTAATATCTTTATTAATTTTTATTTTATTGGCATAATGTTAATAGAGAAATAAAAAAGTAGGTGAAAATGGGGATGTCTGAGAAACAATATTCAATGAAAGAAGCGATGCTATTTAGTCAACGGATTGCACAGTTAAGTAAAGCCTTGTGGAAATCGATTGAGAAAGATTGGCAACAATGGATCAAGCCCTATGATTTAAATATCAATGAACATCATATCCTATGGATCGCATACCATTTAAATGGGGCTTCTATTTCGGATGTAGCAAAGTTCGGGGTTATGCATGTCTCAACAGCATTTAATTTTTCAAAAAAGTTAGAAGAACGAGGATTGCTTCAATTTTCTAAGAAAGAAAATGATAAGCGTAATACGTATATCCAATTAACCACTCAAGGGGAAGATATTCTAATTCGTTCAATGGAAACCTATGAGCCTGATGGTAATGCAGTCTTTTCCGGTGCTCTTCCTCTAAGAGATTTATATGGTAAGTTTCCTGAAATTATTGAAATGATGGCGATAGTACGCAATATTTATGGCGACGATTTCATGGAAATCTTTGAACGTTCATTCCATAATATTGAGAATGAATTTACAGAAAAAGATGGAAAATTGTGTAAGGCTGAAAAAACGGAAGAAGAATTAGCCTAACCAACCATTAAAGGCACTTATTCATCTCTGTAAAAAGTGGTTCAAATAGGTGTTGCCTTAAACATGATTGAACCACTTTTTTTACATCCAGCCCTGCTGGCGAGAACCTGGAAAGCTCATTGTAAAGCGGTTGAAAATTTATGAATCCTTCCGCTTTTTGTTCTTCCATACTTTCAGTCAACTTAACACATAATTGAAAGAAATCACAGACTTCCTGCTCTGAAAGTCCATTTTCAATTACTAGCCTATAGAAATCGAGAGTAGGGTCAGATAGAAGCTTTAATAAAAGCCTCTGATGGTACTCTAATAGATTGATACGATATAGTAATTCATCATTTTCTTTCATAAACTATCTCCCCCACCTTATTGAACTTTAACATAACACAACCTACCTTCATTATTTACCTATTCTGGTATAAGGTAAACCTTTTTTTATGTATGGACTATTCTAACTATTTTTTCTTATCTTAAGTTATTTTTGTTTACTACCTTTCTACCATTCCTTTTAACTATCTTTTTTTGTTAACTTTTGATATTGTATTACATAAATCGAACAACTAGGAGGGAATCGGTGATGATCTCCATTTTTATTGTCTTTGCCATCTTTATTTTGTTTTACATCAATAAACTGACGAACACACTTTGTATTCAAAAAGAAATTCCTGAGGAACGGCAACATATGGTTTTTCGTACAATTAATGTCTTAATCACCATATTACTTATCTCATCCTATGTGGAAATTTTATATACATAAGCAAAGGCTCCGTCTATTTTGGTTATGTAAGGAATGGACACATCATAGTACCAAAAAATAGAAGCGATGAGATATTTCTCATCGCTTTTAATTTATTTTTTTT
>JAQSXG010000121.1 GCA_029256785.1 Neobacillus sp. | reverse complement strand
CATCTTTAAGATATCGTTTATATTACTATCTACAACAATGAGGTCCTTCCCTAGCTCTTTAGCGCATGCTTTCGACCATGCTACTCTGTCTTGAAAAAGCTTCTCCTGCCGCTGCTTGTTTCCCATCATTTCGCTCGATCCTGTATTAAAATAGGTTAAATGAGTGATTTTGTATTTTTCCGGTACCGCTTTGTCTATGTGTTCATAGACAGTACTCATAGAATCTATTCCGCAAGAAAGACCGGTACCGACGGCTCCCTCATTAGGCAGAGGTGTTGAGTCAAGGTTATTGCATAGCACGTAGATCTGCTTATGCTTATAGATTTGAGCAATTAATGGAATGAGATGATGGTTTAATCCATAGAAGAGCTTTTCCGATACCGTACCTTTGACCAGTATATTTTGACCCTTTTTTAGTGCAAGCCATAGCAGCCCCACCAAAAAGGCATCCACTCGCTCTGTGGTCATAAAGCGTCCATAGTTCTCACTCGTTTCAAACCAAAGGAAATTTTCCATTCCATCCACTTCGAATTTAGCTTGTAAACGGGCTTTCCCATTGATATTGACTTTTTCAGGTTGGTAAATAGTTAGCAATAGTGATCACCTCCTATAATTAATCGCTACTAAACTATATCTTTGTTGTTTTGGAAGTAATTTTGATACCAGTCGATTGTTCTGCTCAAACCGGATTCAATGTCATACACTGGTTTCCAGCCCAACAACTTTCTGGCCTTTTCCGCACTCATGTATTGATGTTTCGATTCATTCGTCATTTGATTTTGAATGATCGGAATGAAATCCTTGTTCATCAACTTTGTAATTTTATCAACGACTGATAAAACCGAGAGCGGCATTTCATAACTGAAATTAAAGGCTTCACCTGCGATCTGATAGCTCTCCATTCTTTCTGCAACTAATAAATGAGCCCGAATACCATCCTCAATGTATAAAAAGTCCCGGGTTGAGCTGCCGTCACTCCGTATCACTGGGGCTTTATTTTTAATAAGAGTTTGAATGGTTTGTGGAATGAGTCTAGTAAAATTTACATCCCCACCACCAAATAAATTCCCGCAACGAACCATACATACCGGAAGCCGATACGTATGGTAATACGTATGGGTAATTAAATCGGCACAGCTTTTTGAAACTTCATAGGGCCTCATCCCTTGCAAAGGCATGGATTCCAAATAAGGCGGGATCGCTGTAGCACCATAGACCTTTTCACTGGAGGTGACAATAACTCGCTTAACGGAAGTTTGTCGACAAGCCTCTAACATGTTCCAGGTCCCGCAGATATTTGTTTCAAAGGTAGCAATTGGGTTCAGCTGCGCCTCCCCTACAGTAGCAAGAGCCGCCATATGAAAAACGGTATCAATTTCATAGTCTAAGAGTGCATTTTTTATAACCTGAAAATCTGCCAAGCTCCCCTTAACATAGTTTATTCCCTTTTTGGATGGGGATTTTCTGACCAGTGCGGTTACATTTGCGCCTAATCGCAGTAATTCCTTTACCAAATGACTACCTACGAATCCTGTGCTGCCTGTTACAAATACATTTTTATTTTTCCAACTCTCCATCCACATCATGCCTTCCACAAATAGATTACAAATCTCTTATGCAGAATCCTTTCACCGTATTCCTTCCTTGCTCAGAGATTACCCATTTCAATTGGTCTAGATTTCTTTCAAACTGAAACTCTCCGTAGTCTACCCATATCCCAAAGTACAAGCCAATCTTGGCAATGAGATAGGGCAGAAGATGAATTTCCTGCTTTGTCAAACCCCCATAGCCCTTCAGGAACTGTAAGGAGACATTTTCATCACACTGCTGGATGAGAAAGAAATATAGCGCATATGCGACATCAAATACCCTTACCCCACGTTGCAGGGTATCAAAATCCATGAAACAACAAACCTCATCATTTTCGTTATACAATTGATTATATGGATTCCAATCACCATGAATGATTGTCTGCGGTAGCTTACTCGTGTCGATAATCGGGTGGTTCAGTAAGCGATAAAAATCATCGATTGCAGTCCCCTCATGACTTGGCAAGATATGACCATCTTTTTTCAATTCGTTCATGATGGTTGACGGATCAAGCTGATAATATTGATACATACCCGTTGGTTTTGGACTTTCCTTGACACTTCTAAGTGTTTCGTGCACTTGACGAAGCATTTTCCCACTAGAAAAGGCTTGCTCTGGAATCCATTGAAAGAAAGTGGCTTCCACGTAGGGAGTTGTCTGTACCACAAACTCTTTATACCTTGTGTAAGGTAAACCACCAGTAGTCAGGAGTGGCAGAAGGGCTGGAACACCTTCTTCAACAAGCTTTGAAGCAATGGAATATGCATACTGAAGCCGCACTTTTTCACTTTCCTTGAGGAGAATTCGAACAACGAATTTACCCTTGCTGGTCCGAATTTTCAGATTCGCATTAACGTAACCTCCGCTAAGAAGGTCTTCTACCTCCAGCAATTCTCCTATCATGAATTTCCTACAAACTCGCTTTAGGTCTTCCAATGCCTCTCCCCCCTTTGAACTACCAATACTTTTGTAAATCCTCCTTTGTTGCAAATCCATCAAACTCCGGCTCAATTTGCTTTACCATCTTAAAAAGCTGCGTAAGGATATTTTGATAAATCGTGAAAACAAACGGGGTGTTTTCCTGTGTTCCGTGGACGAGTTCTACTTTATTTTCATGATTAATGACTCTAACACCGCTAAAGTGATAAAAATTAAGTGGGGTTTGGTCGATGAATACATGACCATCTTTTTCTGAAAAAGTATATTTTCGATAATTCCATATTCCAACATTTACGCCTTCTGTAGTAATATCACAGATATTCGCGAATAATTGCGGCATTTCATTTAAATACCTTTGGTCACCAAAAATCCCCTTGCTCGGGTCGATTTTACATTCCTCTAAGGTCTTTTCCTTCCACCATCTTAAACAGGCTGTCCCCATCTCATCACGCTTAAAGCTTATAAATCCCGAGTTATATTCGCCTGTTAACTTTGTCAGTCTTCTGATGAAGCTCGTACTCCACTTCGGACTGTATTTTTCTTCTCTTGATAATAAAATAGAGCAATCTGGCTGCGCTTTAAAAATCAGTTCAGGGTCGTCCCAAAAATACAAATCTGAATCCATAAAAGTTACACGCATGACCACAGGATGTTTTAGAAGAACCGTCTCTAGCCATAACGCTTTCAACGACCAGCAGTATTCATGTATTCTTCGTTCCTGTTTTAATGCTAAAATATCCTCTCCTAGCTCTTTATCTAGAGAGACTGATACATTCTTCCAAGCTAACTTTTTCAATAACCTGTATGTTTCCTTGTCTACACAGAGAACAAAAAAGTGAAATTCTCCCGCTCTAACTTTATTCAGGGATACGATCAAAGCAAGAAACTGAAACAACCTACTTTTTGTCATAATCGTGCAGTAGACACTTTCCATCAAAATAAACACCTCTTTTCTAAAAAGATTTCCTACTCTATTCCAGCTAGTTCAATTGTTTTTTTCAACTTATCGATATCAATTACAATCGGATCATGATGGTTACTACGTTCGTCATCCTGAGGTACCACTTCCCCTATCAAACCATAATAATCAAGATCCATGTGATTACTGATGATATGAAAGCAAGGCATTAAATAAGTGGGAGTAAACAATTCAACCACTTTCGTACCTGGGTTACAAAAGACGAGATTGGTTAACCCTGCTCCATGTGGCGAAACAATTACTTCTGCTGAGTTAAAAAGCTCTATTTTCTCTACAAATGAAAGGGTAGATAATTTAACCATTTTAAATCCGTATTTTTTTAAAACAGTATATACCTCCTTTTCATTCAACACCTTTCGATGGTGTGCATCTTCACGACTAATATAAATTCGTTCCTTTCCTGTTACCTTCCGAATCTCCCTTTTTTCTAGAAATTCTTCTCTAAGGAACTGACAGACATTTTTTGGTACATGTGCGGAGTATCCTGCCATGGAAGAAACGATTACCTGTTTGGCTAGAATATGGGTTTCTTGATTACATTCAATCAGCTTGTCTTTCGAAATACCAAGCAATTTCAAGCTTTCATCCTGAAATTCACAAAGCTCCTTTGTAAAATTTTTACCACGATTAATAACAATTCGGTCAAACTCTAAGCCGCTTTTACGCAATAATTCCAACCGCGGCAAAACATCGAACATCCAATGGAAGTAATTAAAACTAACCTGAAAGGTAATGACAGCTAACGTCTCAGATGTATTGGTAATAGGAGGTAGTTCTGCTTGATTGAAAACAGGATGTGTGTTGGGGGTTTGATTATACTCAAACGAAACATCCCATAGTAGTTTATTATCTGGTGTGATGACACTTCCATTCCAACCCCAGACCCGTCCAAAAGGAATACTAGCTACAAAAAGCTTCGGTAGCCGTGGCTGATAATGCCAGTTAATCGCTTCGACTCCCTTTGCTTTATTTTTCAAAATGGTACGCTCTACTGGAAATCTTTTATAGAAAGTGGGAGCTGACTCCGCTCTTATGGCAGAGATAAAATCGACGGTACGAGTGTAGTAACCTATAGGGGGATTTATTTTCACTTTTGCGTTTGCCACCTCAATTCCAATATCTTTGCAAATCCGTTTCGGTTGCAAAACCGTTAAAGGTTGGATCAATGTTTTCCACTAATTCAACCGACTCCTCAACCGCATCACTATAAAGCTGATAAATAAAGGAGCGTCTCTTTTTATTCATTTTATTTACAGATTGAATGTCGTTTCTGGCTGCCACTCGTAAACCGCTAAAATGATAAAAAATGAGCATATCTTCATCGATTAGTATCGAATGATCTACGGTTGAAAATTGATATTTTAGTACATTCCATGGACCTACATTAACTCCAGGTGTCGTAATGTCACAACAACTTGTAAATAAAGTAGGAAGCTCGTCTAAATATTTTTGATCTCCGAATATCCCTTCTTTAGGGGCGATCCTACAAGCCTCCAAGCATTTCTCCTTCCACCACTTTAGTGCTTGCATTCCAGTTACATCATTCTTGAAAGAGATAAATCCTGAATTGTATTTTCCCGTTATCCTACTTCTCCTTTGAATACTTTGATTTGCCGTAGGGCTGTATTTTTCTTCGAGAGAAAGCAGTACCGAACAGTCTGGCTGGTTTTTAAAAATCGGCGTTGGGTCTGACCAGAAGTACAGGTCTGAATCAAGATAGGTAATTCGCTTGATCGAAGGAAACTTGTTGAGCACATAGTCACAAATTACCGGCTTCAACGTCCAGCAGTATTCATGAACCTTTCGTTCGTTCTTTAGTAAAACAATCCTTTTTGCTAATTTTTTTTCGTGAATGAGCTTTGAATTTTTCCATGAAAATTTTTTAAAAAGTTTGTATGATTCTTCGTCTATACAATGAATAAAGATGTAAAAATCATCACCCATCACCTTTTTTAGAGAAGCGAGTAATGCAAGGCCTTGGTAAAGTCTAGTCTTCGAGAGAATCGTGCAAAAAAAGTTCTCATGATCAAAACGCTTACTCATTTTAATTTCGGATTCCACGGAATGTTTCCTTGCTCCCACATCTCATTGATATCTAACACATTTTTATAGGTATCGATAGCGGTCCAAAATCCATTATGAAGATAGACAGACAATTGGTGGTCTTGGGTTAACTTCTTCAAAGGTTCTTCTTCTAATACTGTATGGGTTTCGTCCTTGAGGTAGGTAAAGACCTCTGGCTTTAACACAAAGAACCCGCCATTGATGATTCCATCGGTTTGCGTTTTTTCCTCAAAGGATTCTGCTATTCCCTGATTGACGGTTAAGGTGCCAAATTGGCTTTTTTTCTTGATTCCTGTTACCGTCGCAATCGTTCCTTTTGACTGGTGAAATTTAACCAACTCTTGCAAATTAACATCCGATAGACCATCACCATACGTTAATAGGAAACTTTCGTCCCCAATGTATTTCTGTGCCCGTTTGATTCTTCCTCCAGTCATAGTATCTAAACCAGTATCAACGAAAGTAATCTTCCACTTTTCGGTTTGACCTAGGATTTGTATATCTCCGGTAGCGGCATCCATTGTAAAACTATTATTCTTCCATTCATAGTTCATAAAATATTCCTTAATCTTCTCGCCTTTATAGCCAAGTAATAAAATAAACTCATTAAAACCATAGTTCTGATAAATTTTCATAATATGCCAAAGAATCGGCTTGTCCCCTATTCGTGCAAGAGGCTTTGGAAGTTTATTTGTGATTTCGTTCATTCTCGTTCCTTTTCCTCCGCAAAGTATAACGACCTTCATCCTTTTCCCTCCTTCTTTGAATATTCGTCGATTTGCTTTAGGCAGACAGCCATAACATCCTCTTGGGCTAAATATGCCCTTGTCCATTCCACACTTTTGTCAATTGCTTGCCCCACATTCCACCTCGGATACCAGCCCAATTTGAATTTGACCTTGGAGCAATCGAGTCGTAAATAATGGGCTTCATGTGGGTGTGGTCCTGTCTCCACTTCATAAGTGGCGCCAGTTCCCCATTTTGCACAAATTTGATTCACAATCCATTCCACGGTTTTTCCATCACCATCATCTGGACCGAAATTCCACCCTTCGGCAAACGAATTTCCTTCTATATATAGCTTCTCCGCTAATAATAAATAACCACTTAAAGGATCTAACACATGCTGCCATGGCCGAATCGCATGAGGGTTGCGGATTTTAATTTTTCCACCCAATTGTAATGTTCGGAAGCAGTCAGGAAGCAAACGGTCAGCAGCCCAATCTCCGCCTCCAATGACGTTACCTGCTCTTGCGCTTGCAAGACTAACACCATTTTGAAAAAAAGAGTTCCGATACGCATCAGTAACGAGTTCTGAACACGCCTTACTATTAGAATATGGATCATAGCCACCGAGCACATCGTTTTCCCGGTATCCCCAAGTCCATTCTTGATTGCTGTAGCATTTATCTGTGGTGACATTCACCACTGCTTTAATGTTGATTCCTTTTTGGACCGCCGTTCTCACTGACTCTAGTAGATTTACAGTTCCCATTACATTGGTTTCGTAGGTTTCAACCGGATTTAGATAGGATGCGCGTACCAAGGGCTGTGCCGCCATATGAATCACAATATCCGGCTTTGCAGCAAGAAGTGCATTTTGTAGTGTATCGATGTCGCGGATATCTCCATAGTGAGTGGAGATGAGCTGATCCAACTGACATAACTCAAATAAACTGGGAGTTGTCGGCGGCTTTAAGCTATATCCGGTTACGTTTGCCCCTAAGGAATGAAGCCATAGGCACAGCCAGGAGCCCTTGAAACCAGTATGACCGGTAACAAATACATTTTTATTTTTCCAAAAATCCATATTTACCATTTACTTGTTCCTCTCTCATCTCTAAGTGGACAATCCTTTGAACCTAAAGACATACTATGATTCATCGCAGAAAAGAGTTTGGACAAATGAACCTGTTTAACGAAACTATTTTTTACTATTTTTTACCACCAGCTAATTTTCGATATATTGCTAACTGCCTCTGAGCGGTATGTGACCAAGTGAAATGTGCTCTAACCTTCATAACACTTTCCAACCCCATCCTCATCAAATTTGCTGGATTCTTAAGCAGGCTAACAATCTTCCAAATCAGTTCCTCATGAACCCGCTCTGGCTGGATAAGAATTCCCGTTTTCCCATCGTCAATAATCTCCGGTATTCCACCAGAATGGGTAGCAAGCACTGGGGTACCTACTGCCATCGCTTCTACATTTATAAGTCCAAACGGTTCAGCTGCAGAAGGAACAACAAGTAAATCTGCCATTTGGAACCATTTGTGGATCTCATTATGGGGAATAAACTTCGTGAAAGTCACGTGTTCCTTCACCTTCTCAGCCAGTTTCTCCAATTCCTCAACATATTCCAAGTTACTGGAAGTCGGAGAAAGCGTACTGCCGGCAATGAAAAGGACAATCGAAGGATCCGCTTTAATGATCTCAGGCATTGCCTCTAGAACATGGTGAACACCTTTAATTTCAACCAATCGTCCCACATAAAGTAGAACTTTCTTATCATTTACCCCCCATTCTTTTCTTAAAAGCTCAGCCGCGGCCTTCTCTTCTTGATGCCATTTCGGTTGAAATTGATTAATGTCTACACCTAAATGGTTGACCGTAATCTTAGAGGAAAGACCATTGAATTCCTGTAACAAATAATCCTGTAGGTACTGACTATTAACGACAATGACTTCTGCAGCCTCCAAGCAGGTGAGTAATTCCTCTCGTCCAATATGCGGACGAGATAGAAAGAGAGTCGACTGCATAAATAATATGATTTTTGCCTTTGGCATCGCCAATCGGACTGCTCTTGCGAATCGCGGGCGATTTTCAATTTGGATAATATCAGGCTCTAACTCCAGCAGCTCGGCAATCACTTGATCAATATATGTCTTCTCTTGTTTGAGATAACGATAATAGGTAATCGCACCTGTTTGTTCAAATTCAAGCTGTTTCCGAAACTTTGTACCAAAAATAAACACATCGGCCTCTATTTGAATAAGATTTGCCAGCTTCTCCACCAACATCTCAATCGAACTCGACTTCACACTTGGAATCGGAAACGTTCCAGGTGTAATCATTGCCACCTTCATCCTTCGCCCCATAAACTTCCCCCCAACTATAAATGTCTATCACAGACCATTTTATTCAGATTAGAGCTGATTGGTGTGGACAAGGTTTCTATTATTTCCAGCCAATGTTTGCCAGATATCTCCATTTCTTTTTTTATCTTCATTCCAGGTATCGAAGTAAACAGAAAAAAACACTTAATAAAATTATTAAGTGTAAAAAATTCGCTATAGTACTTTTCCTATCCTAATAAGGAATAATAAAACCACTAAAAACCATGAAGAGATTAATGATAAAGTGCCAGAGGATGGCTGGAATAACGCTTTCACTCCGAGACGTTACGATGGCAAAGAAAATACCACCTATTGAAAAACTAATTGCTGCAGCAAAAGGGATCCCAATCGCAATATGATGAAGGCCGAATGCTAGACTCGTTATAATTACAGCATAAAGTAACGAAACCTCGTTCGAGAGTACTTGAAATAATGTTCCCCTCCAAAGGAGTTCTTCTAGAAAAGCATTCACGATAGAAAAAAGAAGCGCAAAAATCAGAAGGTCTTTCATTCGCTCCCAGTCACCAAATATGAAAATAAGCGGAAGGAAGATTGCTACATTTCCTAGTATGGAAAGTTTTAAAAACAGACTTATTTTTATTGAATGAAAACCATGCGTAACAAAAGGAAAGTAGATCTGATTGTCCCATTTTGGCTTTCTTAAGTTTAGCGTAATAGGCTTTCTACAAAAGGATGCCGTTATGACCAGGCTAATAATAATGAGACTAAGTAATAGACGGTCCAATATTATAGCAATAGCTAGGTTATCTATATATCTATGAAAAAGTTCCCTTAAGAAGGTATATACATAGAAGCTTAGTAGAAAAGTAAGAAGGCTCGAATTAAGATATCTAACCTCTTTTCGTGCAATGGCAAGTACACAGATGATCACTGCAATAAATAACACGAGTGGTGTACGAAAACCATATGATATTACAATCATTCCAAGTAAGTAAAGAATTCCGACGAAGATATGGATCATACTCACATTTGTGTTTTTCATATTGTCTCCTATTTAATGAGGCATTACACTTGTCAAATTACTTAATAGTCGTGAATGGTCAATTTTTCCACCTAGATTAATAGGTAGCTCCGACAAAAAAACGAAGTATTCTGGAATTTTATGCGATGGGAGTGTTACCAGTAGCTTTGTTTTTATATGTTCTCTAATTACATGTTCATCTAAATGCTGATGACTTTCTTCCAATACGATGAATGCTGCAGGGACCTGTCCCCACTTGATATCAGGGACAGGCAGGACCGTGGCTTGGTGGACCCCTTTTATCGATGAGATATTTTTCTCCAACTCAGAGGGGTAGAAATAAAATCCTCCTCGATTGATGACCTCTTTTTTTCTTCCTAAAATAAACAGGTATCCTTCTTCATCTATATATCCCATATCCCCTGTACAGATGTATTCCCCTATAAAAGTTTGATCTGTTAAACTTTCTTCAAACTTATACCCTTGCATGGCGTATTGGGACTTCACACAGATTTCTCCGACTTCTAATGCCTCTAATGTTTCTCTGTTATCATCAATAATTATCACATCGACAAAAAACTCCGGTTTTCCAGAAGACTTGTTTTTCGTTTTCCATTCCGATTTACTAATAGACGAAATCGCCCCGACTTCACTCGTTCCATAAAAGTCGATAATATCACAATTTGGAAGA
>JAQSXG010000120.1 GCA_029256785.1 Neobacillus sp. | reverse complement strand
AGCGGTCCGACGATTAACGCAATTCTTGTATCTGGGAAAGTAGCCATTAAACCTACTACTAATAGTAAGAAAGCTAACGAAAAGTAGGATGTGAATGGGAATAGCGGCATCTTAAATTTTAAGCGGTTCAATTGTTCTTGAGATAAACTCTTCCGATAACGAATTTGTGATAATAAAATCATCGACCAAGTCCAAATCGCACCAAACGTTGAAATCGCCGTTACCCAGGTAAATACCTTGGCTGGTACCAAATAGTTAAGGACAACTCCCACTAATAAAGTACATGCAGTGATGATTACTGCTAAACTAGGAACACCATTCTTGTTTAATCTTCCTAATTTCTTAGGAGCCTCACCATTTTCAGCCAAATTGAATAGCATACGTGCCGTACTAAAAATACCTCCGTTGCACGAAGAAAGTGCCGCTGTTAATACCACAAAGTTAATGATCCCTGCGGCTGCGGGGATACCTAGCTTATCAAATGTTAGTACGAAAGGGCTGCCTTTCGTGCCAATTTCTGTCCAAGGATAAATCGACATGATCACAAATAAGGCTCCTACATAGAAAATAAGAATCCGCCAAAAAACGGAATCAATGGCTCTCGATAGTGTTCTCTCAGGATTCTTTACTTCCCCTGCCGTTATTCCAATCATCTCAATACCTAAGAAAGCGAACATAATCATTTGTAATGACATTAACACACCTTTTAACCCATTAGGAAATAGTCCACCATGCTCCCAAAGATTACTGATCCCAGTAGCAACTCCTCCATTACCAATCCCGAAAACGATCATTCCTATACCACTAATAATCATGAAAACAATGGTTACAATCTTGATTAAAGCAAACCAAAATTCTAGTTCACCATACGCTTTCACATTTAAAAAATTCACGGAAGCCATAATCCCTAAAGCGACCAGTGCCCAAATCCAACGAGGTACATCTGGAAACCAATACTCCATGTAGATCCCCGCTGCCGTTATCTCAGCCATACAAGTAACCACCCATAAAAACCAATAATTCCACCCAGTTAAGAAACCAGGCAATGCGCCTAAATAGTCTCGGGCATATTGACTGAATGACCCCGCAACAGGATTTTGAATGGCCATCTCACCAAGCGCTCTCATAATAAAAAACATGATCATACCAGCAAAGGCATAACCAAGTATGATACCAGGTCCAGCAAGTCTTATAGCAGTTGCAGATCCCAGAAACAGTCCCACACCAATGGCTGCACCTAAAGACATAAGTGTAATATGCCGTTCTTCTAACCCTCTTTGTAGTTTATGTTGATTTGATGATTGACCTCTAATCAATGCCTACACCCCTAGTTGGTTATCCATTTATCCTAAGATAGAAACAATAGAAACGAATAAAATTTTCAAATGAATAGTAGAAAAGTATCGCCTAATTCTTTGAACACCTTCTTACATAAGATTAACTAATTAGAAAAATAAAAACTTCAAGAAATAAATATACCATATTCATAAATGAATGCTATTGTAGAAAAATTATTTGTTTACTAAATTTTATTGATTTTACTGATATTTGCAAAGTTAGCCGTACACTACAGCCGATCAGCTTTACAAGATTACACAAGCCGTTGTGAATTTATCTGCTGACACACTTAGCTGTGCGCAACGTGTAGACAGTTCAGATTTATTAGCATAATGGAAAGAGAAATCTTAAACGATAGGAGGTGAAAACAATGGCAAAAACACTAGAATTGCAGTTTGTGACTGAGGGTGGAAACAATGCTCGACTGAGCGTCGATAACCCGAAGGAACCAAACGAAGAAGCAGTGGTGAAGCAAGCGATGGAAGAGATTATCGCTGCGGAGGTATTTTACACTACGGGCGGTAAGGTCGTCTCTGCAAAAGGAGCACGAGTGATTGAACGTAACGTAACCGATTATGAACTAGTTTAATAGAGTTTGAGGCCGGTTTCAGTGATGGAGCTGGCCTCTTTCTAAGCTTAAGTAGCTAGCGGAGATAAAATAAGCGGAGATTTTCCGGCTATTTGCAAAATGGGGCTCGTTTCGTGGAATATAAGCGGAGGTTTTCCGCTTATTTAGGGAAAAATCACTCATTTTCTTTGTTTTTTTGATAATAAGCGGAATTTCTCCGTCTATTTAGGCTACTTTTTATACTTTTTACTAAATAAGCGGACTTTCACCGCCTATTAATAAAATCAACAATACCCCTTAACACAGCCAAATGAAAAGAAAGGAGAAAACTCTTTTAGTGGGTTCCAACAAAGCAGTACATTAGAGAAAAGATAAAAATAAACGTTAAGACTGATCCTAAAATATTTTGGTTATGAGTGCTTTTTTCTTTCTTTAAGTTCTTTAAAAAAGTAGTAAAATTTAAAAACCATAAAACTCCTACTAACGGTACAACAAGCAAAAGCATAAATAACATAAATTAGTCCTCTCCTTCCCATTTGCAAAACCTTGTTCAATTGTTTCGTCTCGTTAGTTCAGTAAGAAAAGGGGGGCCACAATGACAGCACCGATTTTTACTAAAGCTACCCGTTACTTTAAGTCCATCTTTTCACAAAACTACTTCCAAATCTCATCTAATTTATTCGAATAAAAATTAATTGCTCTTTTATATTTTGATATTTCATCATCGGTTGTTGTATCTATTAAGCATTTTAGTAACAACTCCATTGCTTTGCTATGTTCATTCAAATTATATAAGGTCATCGAATAGAATGTCTGAATAGCCCTGTTGTCTGGAAAGGATTCAATCCCCTTTAGAAATACAGCTTTCGACTTTTCATATTCTCCTAATGTCCTATACGTACTCCCTAATCCTAATAAGGCTCCTTCCAATTCCTTTGAAGATAACCCTATTTTGATTGCTTTTTCATAAAAGGGTACTGCTTTCGATTCTTCTCCTAATAAATCAAAACTCCAAGTACATTGATAGTTAATTGATGCATTAGTAGGGTACTCCTGCACCAGATTCATAAGTAATTCATTAGATTCTTTATGATTTCCACTTTTCCGTAACTCAACAGCCTTTTCTACCATTTTCATCCCCCATGCTTTTTCTTTTTGTTTCACTAAACTGCGCCGTTTGTTCAATAAGAAGTTCAACCAAATAGGGCATAAATCCTTCTTGGATCAACACCCCGGATAGTTTAAGTACAATATTTCACAAAGAATACAATCTGATTTAGTCTAATTAAAAATTCCTGTACTCTTTACGTAACCATATATACGGATTGTACTATTTAACTAAGAGTAAGGCTCCATAGTCTTTTAGAATTGTACTTAAATTAAGGTAATCCAGAGAGGGCAAACAGCATGTAGGTTATTAAAATTATCCCTCTACTCTATAAAATTTCTTTTTTAAACTATTTTCTAAAAACTTAAGAACAAGTGTACAATTATCAATGAAAATTGAAACAGGCCAACCGTAAAATGATTACGATTGGCCTGCATATTAAACGCCTTTGAAAGCCTGACGATAAATTTCAGCTAATTCAGTTACTAATGGCAACTTGGGATTAGCGGTTGTACACTGATCTTCGAATGCTCGTTCCGCAAGATAGTCGACTTTGCTTTCAAAGTTTTCTCTGTCAACATTATTGGCTTCAATACTCATTGGAATTTCAAGCTCGTGTGCCAGATTAATAATTGCTTGGATTAAGCTTTCTACACCTTCTTCGGTTGTGCGTGCCGGCAGGCCAAGTGTTCTGGCAATCTCTGCATATCGCTTGTCAGCCACAAAGTGATTATATTTTGGAAAAGCGGTAAACTTTGTTGGTCTTGTAGCATTATATCGGATGACGTGCGGCATTAAGATGGTATTTGCACGTCCATGAGCGATATGGAACTCTGCCCCAAGTTTATGTGCAAGACTGTGGTTGATACCTAGGAATGCATTCGCAAATGCCATACCAGCTATCGTTGAAGCATTATGCACTTTTTCGCGAGCAAGTTCGTCACTGCCATTACGGTAGGCTCTAGGCAGATATTCAAATACTAACTGGATTGCTTTCATTGCTAACCCATCCGTATAGTCATTGGCCATACAAGATACATAAGCTTCAATTGCGTGAGTCAATACGTCCATTCCCGTGTCTGCAGTAATATGTTTTGGCACTGTCATGACAAACTGCGGATCAATAATCGCAACATCCGGTGTTAATTCATAATCGGCAAGAGGGTATTTGACATTGGCTTCTTTATCGGTAATCACGGAGAAGGATGTTACTTCTGAACCTGTTCCAGACGTTGTTGGAATCGCCACAAATTGTGCTCTTTCACCTAAACGAGGATATTTTACAATCCGTTTGCGGATATCCAAGAATTTCTGTTTCAGTCCGAAGAATTCAGTATCAGGATGTTCATAGAACAACCACATTCCTTTTGCTGCATCCATTGCGGATCCGCCTCCGAGTGCAATAATGACATCCGGCTGGAACTTAGCCATCATTTCTGCGCCTTTCATGACGGTATCAATGGATGGATCTGGCTCCACCTCTGAAAAAATTTCACAATGAACATAATCTGGCCGCTTTCTTAAATAATAGAGAACACGGTCTACATAGCCTAATTTCACCATACCAGGGTCTGTGACAATTAATGCTTTTGATATTTTAGGCATCTTGGCCAGATATTGTGTTGAATTCTTTTCAAAATAAATTTTAGATGGAACTTTAAACCACTGCATATTCACATTCCTTTTCGCAACTTTTTTGATATTGATCAAATGAATAGCACCAACATTTGTAGAAACCGAGTTTCCTCCATAGGTTCCGCAGCCTAGAGTTAAGGATGGCATATAAGCGTTATAAATATCACCGATGGCACCTTGTGAAGATGGCGCATTGACAATGATACGTCCTGCCTTCATTCGCAACCCAAATTGTCTAATCGCATTTTGATCAGAAGTATGAATAACAGCAGAATGTCCTAATCCTCCAAAATGCAGCATTTCTTCTGCTCGGGTTAATCCTTCTTCGAAACTGTTAACCTTGTAGCAGGCTAAAACTGGGCTTAACTTTTCCCTGGACAGCGGGTACTGTGGACCGACACCTTGAATTTCTGCAACAAGGATTTTTGTATTTTCAGGAACCGTTACTCCAGCCAATGCAGCAATCTTAGAGGCTGCCATTCCAACGATTTTAGGGTTTACAGCACAAGCATGTTCGTTAATGACCAGCTTTTCAACCTTTTGTTTTTCTTCTTCGTTTAAGAAATAACAGTTGTTTGCTACCATTTCCTGCTTAACATCGTTATAAATATCCTGATCGATAATAACCGCTTGTTCGGAAGCACAAATCATACCGTTGTCGAATGTCTTGGATAAAATTAAGTCGTTTACAGCCTGAAGGAGATTAGCAGATTTTTCGATATAACAAGGAACATTACCAGGGCCCACTCCAAGGGCTGGTTTTCCGGAACTATACGCTGATTTCACCATTCCTGCACCGCCGGTTGCGAGAATCATGGCTATGTCATCATGATTCATCAGTGCTTGTGTGGCCTCTAGGGACGGTGTTTCAATCCACTGGATACAATTCTCTGGCGCCCCTGCTTTTATCGCTGCATCTCTTAGGACCCTTGCAGCCTGACTGCTGGATTTCTGGGCAGAAGGGTGGAAAGCAAAGATAATAGGATTTCTGGTTTTTATTGAAATGAGTGCTTTAAACATCGTTGTGGATGTTGGATTGGTAACGGGTGTTACACCGGCAATGACTCCAACCGGTTCGGCAATTTCTATGATTCCTTCATGTTCGTTTTCGTTTATGATTCCAACCGTTTTATCATATTTAATATTGTGGTAGACATATTCAGTGGCAAACATATTTTTGATGATTTTATCTTCATATACGCCTCTCCCTGTTTCTTCAACCGCGAGCTTTGCCAACGGCATATGCTGGTCAAGTCCCGCTAATGCCATTTCCTTAACAATAAGATCAATTTGTTCCTGATTAAAATTCCTGAATCCTTTCAATGCCTCAAGTCCATTTTTCACTAAGGTATCAATCGTTTCTTTAACATCCTGTTTCAATTCTTTTACCTCAACAACCATTTATAAGCCCTCCATTGGTATCTATTTTTATAGTAGGCATTACTCATATACCGTGTTTCTGGTAATATTTTCAAATATTGTATCTTGTTGTGTGATTAAAATCTTATCATGAAATTAATAAACAGAATTTACTAAAAGGTGACCAGAATATGGCAATAATTTATACAATTTGTTAACATTGTTAATGTTGTTAATGTTTGCTTATATAAATGTTTGTGAATGTTTTCACAAACTAATTTAAAAAAAAGAGCATGTAACCTTATTCAAGAACTGGATTCCTTGGAATTTTTTCAAAGGATATATCTGTTAGAACTTTAGAATACCTTTTAACAATAATTACATAATTCACCGTCCAAATATAAGCAGGGATTTCTTCGTTTTCCTTAAACATCATTGCCTCAAATTCATCCCCCACCACTTCTTCAAAAGTTTTTAATGTGAATGTTTCAGAATCCGTAGAGAAGTTAGTCCATTCGTAAACCATCATGTTTATCACTCCTTGATTCTTTCTGATTTCATCATAACACTGATTTAAAGAAAAAGTTTGTGAAATTATGAACAAACTTTAAAAACTGCCAAAAATAGCACTATTGACCTATGAACTCCATCTCCAATGAGACATAATTACTTGAAGTTTACACTAATCAATTTTACTATTATAATCTGCTTTTTTTCGGTGAAATCTTATTGAACTCCCTGCACCGTTACTTCAACAGAAAAAAAGCGACCCCTCGTTATTGAGGAATCGCCTCCTATAGTTGCATAAGTAGTTCACGTTTGGAGTCATTGGGATTCTTTCAAATCTTCTTACTTTTATTGTTATCGTCCCCCTGATCCTCATCTACTGCAAGAATTTCTTGTTCTACGTGAAATTCCACTTCAGATTGTCCAGTTATTTCATCAAATGGAGTGTAGAACGGGGTCACACTTTTCTTCTGTACAAACACTTTATAAAAACTAATTAGTACTATTATAAATATTATTATAGGTAATCCTGCTGCCATGATAACCAATGAATCCATCGATATTCTCCCTCATTCTTCTTCAACAAAACTGCTTCGTTTGTTCAATAAGAAGTTCATCCAAATAGGGCGTAGATCCTTCTTGGATCACCCCCCCTGTTAGTTGAAGTAACTTATTCCATCAATTCTTTTTTTTCAAGCGTGTAATGATAATGGAGTTGGTCTTCTATTTCAACATTCCCTTTAAGATGAAAGCCACATTTTGCTATTACTTTATTTGAAGCTATATTGCGTGGAAGAACCACAGCATTCAATTGTTCAACATCGGTGTTTGCAAATAGGTAATTTACTAATCCTTTTACTGCTTGTGTTGTGTACCCCTTATTTCTATAATGCTTAGAAATAGAGTAAGCTACTTCTCTATTTGGTCCACTTAGTTCCTCTTTAATACCCGTATTACAGAAACCAATAAATTCATCCGTTTCTTTTAAAACAATTCCCAACTTCAGGCATCCTTCGCCTATGCTTGGAACATTAGCTAAAAACTCTATATTATCCGGAATATCATAATTTGTAACCCAATCTACTCTTTGTTCTCTAGTCGAACGCCAATCTGGCAAAAACTCATAAACTTCGGGTTGTGAAGTCAGTTCATAAATTGCATCTACATCTTCTATTCTAAATTCTCTTAGAAGTATTTCACCGCAGTCTATTGTAAATAAATTGTTCATACTCATTTCCCCTTCCATGTAATAACATTCTTTACTAAGTTGAATAATTCCTTCTTCAAATAACCTGCTTATGTTAGTGTGGTAAGCAACGCTTAGTAAATATGAATAAATCTAAGTATATATACAGGTTCATCCTTAAGTAATGATTCATAAAGATTAATAATCACACTGCAAAACATATATCAGTTAATCGCCAGAAACCGGTAGTCACCCCCTCTTCTTCGGGAGAAATACATACCAAGTTCATCAACTTTTTACTCGTAATTCCAAAATACCCACTCGACAATCTTTTCTTTTCAAAACCACACAAACCCCTCTATAACCACAAAAGAAGCAAATCCAATTAAACGTTTAATTAGCAAGAAATTTACTACTTAATCGTTTGGTTAAATTCAGCCAAAACCCTATGATTAAACGAACTCATGCAAGTTTTTAAGAATATTTTTTGTCGATGACAGCTCTCAATCTTCGATAACTTTCTTCAATTTAAATTTATAAAAACTACGAAGTAACATAAATAGACACGGTTTTATACTAATTAAACGTTTGGATAAAACCTTCCTAATTGCCGATAAACATTGAGTTTTAATAATAAAAATGCGTCGAAACCTGTCCCCAAAAATAAACTATTTTTCTTCCCAACCTGTCCTTTCCCCCTACTTTTCTATATATAGAAGGTGAAAGGAGGTGATTGAAATGGCAGAAACACTTTTAGCAGAATCGAAGTTGCGTTTAGTTTTCATGACAGGGATCGATAACGATGGCAAGCCAATCATGAGAGCCAAGACCTTTGGCAACATTAACAGACAAGTAACCGCAGATCAGCTTTACAAGATTACACAAGCCGTTGTTAATTTATCCGCTGACACACTTAGCGGTGCACAACGTGTAGACAGCTCAGATTTATTAGCGTAATGGTAAGAGAAATCTCAAACGATAGGAGGTGAAAACAATGGCAAAAACACTAGAATTGCAGTTTGTGACTGAGGGTGGAAACAATGCTCGACTAAGCGTCGATAACCCGAAGGAACCAATCGAAAAAGCAGTGGTAAAGCAAGCGATGGAAGAGATTATCGCTGCGGAGGTATTCTACACAACGGGCGGTAAATTCGTCTCTGCAAAAGGCGCACGAGTCATCGAGCGTAATGTAACTGATTATGAACTAGTTTAATAGAGTTAGAGGTCAGTTTCAGTGATGAAGCTGGCCTCTTTCTACACGAAGGAAAAGGAGAAAAACATATGGAACAGATCACTCCCTTCTTTAGTGATGCCGGATTCCCGAGCGGGTGAATGTCTAAAATCAGGTCGGAACTTGGGTGTCACCCTTAGATCGTACCTGTCACTAAAGCACTTTTATAGAAAAAACCTCATTTTCTAATGATACGGTTCACCGTATCTAATGAAAATGAGGTTTAACCATTAGCGCATTTCACCTTTATAGAAAGAACTAGGAAGTCTTTCAAAGTCATAATCTTTAAGTTCATCTAAAGTGATATTAGCGTGTGAACCTTCATGTACCATTAGATTACTATTTTCACCAAGATGAATTAAAATAACAGGCTTGTTCGTAGCATAAGCATAACCCAGTTCCCATGCTGTTCCACTGTCTGAATAGTTGCCATGGTAGATACCCACAACGATCTCAGCCCAATTAATATATTTAACATCATCCATAAATGTTTCGATCGACCACTGACGTGAACCGAACTCTGCTTGTTTGTCTGATGTTTTTCTCATTGGCGAGAATACCTTCAAACCCTTTTCTTCTAAAATCACCTCAACCTGTTCCACATATCCAATTTCTTTATCATTAAAAAATGGACTAGCTAAATAAACTCTTTTCATGCCTATTATCCCCTTTCTATGCTTTACAAAGTTGCTAAAAATTCTAGCCATTGCCTGTCCTACGCATAACTTTCCCAATTGTTAAATATCCATTCTATCATACAGCTGGAGGTTTTCCCTTTTTAGGGCATCCGCTTGTATTTGCTAATTAAATACTGGGTTGCTTAATCATATTACAATATTCATTTACAGGTTGGCAGCAACTTAGTTGCAAGATTCATAGTTACAACAACTTTAGGTTCATTTGCTGCATATGCTGCACGCTAAGTAACTCAGAATGAAGCAAGAAGTAATAAAATGTATGATTGGTGGTCCAAATAAACCAGCATCATATTTGTAAATTACTCTGTTGACAAATATCTATTTCATATATAAAATTAGTAGTCCTGTCAACTGTATGTTGACGTTTAGGGAACTTTGAAAAGTTCATTCTTAGTAAAAGGGTGGATAATATGAATAAAGAACTATTAATGGAAAGTGCACGTAAGATGAAAGCGAATGCATATGTACCTTATTCCAAGTTTCCAGTTGGAGTAGCATTATTACTAAAAGATGGTACAGTAGTTAATGGAGTAAACGTAGAAAATGTTTCACTAGGTGCTACTAATTGTGCTGAGAGAACGGCTATTTTTACGGCAATATCAAATGGTTATAAAAAAGGGGATTTTCAGGCTATAGCTGTTTCAGGTGATACGGTAGACTTTCTTCCGCCTTGTAGCATTTGCAGACAAGTTTTAGCAGAATTTTGTTCACCAGAAATGCCCGTTTATTTAACTAACGAGAAAAAAGATATACTAGAATTGACCTTAAAAGAATTAATAC
>JAQSXG010000119.1 GCA_029256785.1 Neobacillus sp. | reverse complement strand
GCTCTTCCGATCTCAACAAGCGTGGCTCGATGTTTAGCGGTACCTGCCGAAGTATAGGAAACAGCCCGGAGGAGCGATCCTGAGCCGTATCGCCTACGAATAGAATCGACTACATAGCCGAGATCCCGCCGCTTGGCAGCACCCATGTCAAAAAGATCAAGTTGCAGCTCGTGATCTTCGACAATATTCCCGATGGCAATTGATATCTGCCTTACCGTTTTTCCAGTGTAGTGTTCATTAAATAATTCAAGGCAGACACGATAAAGCTCCATTGTCACGTTCGTCGGTTGTTTGATGGTTCGTGAACGCTGAAAACCACCGCCAAGTTCATCCTGACTGTAGCCAACTCCAAGAGTAATCGTCCTCCCCGCTTTTCTGCGTGTTCTTGCTCTTCGGGCAACTTCCTCACACATTTCTAAAATTACATGTTTAATTTCCTCTGCCTCTTTATAATCTCTCAAGAGAATTTGGCTTTTTCCAAAACTGATTTGTCCTTCTATAATTGGTGCTCCCAAATCCGAAAGATCTACTCCCCAGGCATGATAATAAAGCTGGTTGCCCATGATTCCAAATTTCTTTTCCAGCCGTTCTAAATCATAGCGCGCGAGCTGACCAACAGTGAAAATGCCCATACCATTTAATGTTTTCTCAACGCGCCTGCCAATCCCCCACATGTCTCTAAGCGGTGACACGTTCCATAGCTTGGTCTGCACATCTTCATATGTCCACTCAGCGATTCCCTTTTTCTTTGCTTCAAGATCGAGACAAAGCTTAGCCAGTAGCATATTAGGCCCAATCCCAACAGCACACGGCAACTGAAATTCACGTTCAATATCATTCTTTATTTTTTGCGCAATCGTTGTAGCATCCCCCCACAGATGGCTGGCGCCATCAACTTTAATAAAACTTTCATCGACGCTATAGGTATGGAGTGCTTCTTTTGGCACATAACGATTAAAAACACGGGTAATTTCTGTAGAAATACGTAAATAGGTAGCCATTTTAGGCTCAACTACTCGAATACGCGGATCATCAGGAACCTCGAACAGACGTGAACCCGTTTTGATACCAAATTCTTTTTTCATACGTGGCGAGGCAGCAAGCACGACGCTTCCATTTCGTTCTATATTACCCGCTACAACTAAATAGCAAGTTAAAGGGTCCAGGCCGAGCATGACAGCCGAGCAGCTCGCATAGAAGCTCTTCATGTCGACACATAATATTTTATTTTGCGGTAACGCGCTGTAATCGACCATGATCTATTCCTCCAAAAACCAACCTCAATAAACGAACATTCGTTCCTTTTTATTATACTCACTATCTTAAGCGAATATGCGTTCGTGTTCAATGGAAATTTTTTGACAGATTTCATGGTTATGGATTTTTTTCAAAATGATTGTTGAGGGGAAAAACGTTATACTTGTGGTGAGGTGGCCCTTATGGAGAAAAAACTAATTATAAAGATGATAAAAAATTGTTTTAGACAATATTATTCCGAAGTTGATTCGCTGCCAATGAGTGAAAAAAATTTAGAAGAACTTGCCTATCGAATTATCCAAATGAAAACCGAACAGCCAACAGCCAATTTATACGAGGTTATAAATGATGCGGTGTATGAGTTTTTAACAACGGGGTAAGTACTATGAATTATGGTGACCGTTTTTTCAATATATCATCGAAGATGGTCACCATGAACGCTCTATAGTTACCGTTTTTTCAATATATCATCGAAGATGGTCACCATGAACGCTCTATAGTTACCGTTTTTTCAATTTTTCATCGATAACGGTCATCATGAACACTCTATGGTAACCGTTTTTTCAATTTTTCATCGATGATGGTCACCATGAACGCTCTATGGTGACCGTTTTTTCAATTTATCATCGATGATGGTCACCATAACTTCTCCATTCAACAAAAACGAAAGATCGGTTCCGTTATATTACTTTTTATTAAAAGCTTTTTTTCCGATACGTTCAAATAGTCGCGGGAAGAGGACGTAGGCGACACTTCCCATGTTCATCCAGCGTGGCAGGTTGATTTCTCTTGTATTTGTGAGCATACTGGCAACCACTTTACCTGCAACATATTCTGGTTGAAGCATAAACTTCTGGACATTTTTTACATATGTACCTTTTTCATCGGCAATATTGAAAAAATTGGTGGCAATGGGGCCAGGATTGACTGATGTCACCTTGACATTGAAATCACTGAGCTCCATCCTTAATGCGTTCGTATAGCCAAGAACAGCATGCTTAGTAGCGGAATACACACTCGATTTTGGCGTGGCTATTTTACCCGCTTGAGATGCAATATTGATAATGTGACCAAAACGCTGTTCACGCATTTTTGGTAAAACCATGCTTGTGCACGCCATTAGCCCGACAACATTTACCTCAAACATCCCTTTGATTTCATCGATTTTCACTTCATGGGCTTCACGGAACACTCCAAAACCAGCGTTATTAACAAGAATATCAACATGACCTACAGTCAAAAAAATCTCATTAAAGACTTGCTCCACCTTCACTGTATCTGATACATCGAGCTGAAAAATATCCACTTTAATCTGATGCTTTTGCAGCAGTGATTCCTGCAACTGTTGAAGCTTATCTAGGCTACGTGCAAGCAATACAAGATTAGCCCCACTTGCTGCGCATAGCTTTGCTATTTCGGCGCCAATTCCTCCGGAAGCACCGGTAATCACAATATTTCTACCCTTAAGTTGATCCTTAACCATAAATACACCTCACCTTGCATGATAAAGGACAGTCTGCTGTACCTTACTATTAATTTCTCCGATAGAGGACAAATAGTCAAGTTGACGACTGTTCGAATAACATCAAGAAAATCTCTTATATATAAAAGATTAAAGATTCTGAAAATAACACTTGACAAACAGGCTATTTATCTTGCATAATCACAAGTAAAATTTGATTCGTAACATGCGATGACTAAGACTAGTAAATGATCAATGGCAAAAGAGAATGAAGTCCATAGGCTGAAAGATTTCATTGCCCGCTTAATCATTGAACCCTACCTTAGGAGCAATTAGGAAAACCTAACGTATATCCGGCGTTATCGGAATTGAGTAAACCTTAGTTGCATTAATTAAGGTTAATGAAGGTGGTACCACGGAAGCTAGACCTTTCGTCCTTTACGGATGAAAGGTCTTTTTGTTTTCTAATAAAAGGAGGCTGAAGAAATGAAAAAATTAGCGATTATTGGTGCAGGTTCAATGGCTGAAGCGTTGATCTCAGGAATTCTCGAAAAAAATTTAATTAATAAAAATAAACTCTGGGTTACCAATCATTCAAATGAAACACGGTTAGCCAACCTTAGGGAGAAATATGGCATCCAAACCACGTATGATTTAGAAGAGCTTTTTGAAGAAGCGGATATTATCCTTTTGGCAATGAAGCCAAAGGATGCCGCAACCGCCATTCAATCCATTCATGAACATTTGAATGCTCAGATGCTCGTTGTCTCGGTGTTAGCTGGAGTATCAATAAGCACAATTGAACTGCTGGCAAGAAAGCAACTAGCAGTTGTTCGGTCAATGCCAAACACTTCGGCAGCAGTTGGTAAATCAGCCACTGCTGTTGCGGTAAATGAACGTGTATCCCTAAGTCAAATTGAAACAACAAAAAAACTTTTCGGAACTGTTGGGTTGACCTCCTTTGTTGAGGAAGAACAGTTAGATGCGGTAACAGGACTTTCAGGAAGTGGTCCAGCCTATATCTATTATCTGATCGAGGCGATGGAAAAAAGTGCAGTTGAGGTGGGACTTGATAAGCAAATGGCTAGTGAATTGATTGTGCAAACGCTGCTTGGAGCAGCAGAGATGGTGAAGACTTCCCGCAAATCCTCCACACAATTACGTAAAGAGGTAACAAGCCCTGGCGGCACAACAGAGGCAGGGATACGAATCCTTGAGGAACATGGAGTACAACAAGCCTTCATATCTTGCATTAAAGCGGCCACTGCCCAATCAAAGAAAATGGGAGCTGCATTACGTACACAGTTAGAAGTCAGTGAACAACCTTCCTAAATTGATTGTTTCATCGTTAGTAAAGTAAACTAGGTAAAAAAGGTACAGGGAAGTGTAAAGAATGCTAACATTCTTATTTTCTATCGGAATTCTTGTATGGCTTGTTTTTCTCCTAGACGGACTGATTGGTATAAGAAAAATAGATGCTCTAGAAAATGAGAGAAGCCTAGATGAAGGACCATTATTATCGGTCATTGTCGCAGCCCGCAATGAAGAAAACCAAATAAAATCAAGTATTCTAAGTCAGTTAGAACAAAGCTACAAGAACGTCGAATGGATTCTCGTCAATGACCGTTCAACAGATAATACAGGAATGATTATGAACGAATTAGCAGACATGGATTCTCGGATATCGGTCATCCATATTAAAAAACTACCTGAAGGCTGGCTGGGGAAAAATAATGCGTTATATACGGGTACATTACGCGCTTCAGGAAAGTGGTTATTATTCACCGATGCGGATGTAAAGTTTGAAATGGAAGCTTTCGCAAAAGCGTTGCATTACTTTGAACGTAATAATCTTGATCATTTAACTGCTTCACCAAACTTGAACGCAAAATCCTTTTGGCTCAAGTCATTTGTCGCGTTCTTTCTGGTTGGATTCTCATATTTTAAGCGCCCGTGGTCAGCAAATAATCCAAAGTCAAAGACCGGTACCGGAATTGGAGCATTTAACCTAGTCTCTAAAGAAGCTTATCTTTCTTTTGGCACCCATGAAAAGGTAAGAATGCGTCCTGATGATGACTTACAGCTAGGAATTAGAATGAAACGAGCTGGTTACCATCAGCGAATTGTCACCGCCCTAAAGCTAATTGAAGTAGAATGGTACGGTAGTTTGAAGGAAGCACTGGTAGGACTAGAGAAAAATACATTTGCCGGATTACATTACCGAGTAAGTATGGTGCTTTTTGCGATTTTTGGAATATTCATTACTAACGTTCTTCCATTTATTATGATTTTCTCAGCCGATAAGACCATCATGCTCTTAAGCTTAGGAAATATCGTACTATGTGGGATTCATTATCTCTTTATTCTTAGAAAAATGACACTATTCTCCCCTACCCTGTTTATTGTTTTTCCAATCACAGCACTATTGTTTATTTACTCAATTATTCGCGCGAGTCTTCTTACTTTTAAACGCGGAGGAATTGTATGGAGAGGAACCACATACCCGCTAAGCGATCTAAGAGAAAAGGATTAGAAGTTAAGATTTTTTTATTATATGGAGCCTTTTGATATACTAAAGTGAATAGAATAGATAACAGCAGGAGGTTTCTATAATGTCAGTAAAATTATTTTCACCCTATACGATTAAGGACGTCACATTAAAAAATCGGATTGTGATGGCGCCAATGTGCATGTATTCGAGCCACAACGAGGATGGACAGGTAGAGAACTGGCATCGTACACATTACACAAGTAGAGCAGTAGGGCAAGTTGGGCTAATTATTATCGAAGCAACAGCCGTAACACCACAGGGAAGAATTTCACCTCAGGATTTAGGGATATGGAGTGATGAGCATGTGGCAGGACTTAAAGAACTCGTTGAGCTAATGAAGGAGCAAGGGGCGAAGACGGGAATTCAGCTTGCCCATGCTGGCAGAAAAGCTGTTTTAGAGGGTGACATTATTGCACCATCAGCACTGCCATTTAACGAAAAAATGAAAACGCCGCTAGAGATGACCAAAGAAGATATCGTAGAAACAGTTGATGCATTTAAAAAAGGAGCAGAACGAGCTTTAAAAGCAGGGTTTGATGTTATTGAAATTCATGGTGCCCATGGCTATTTATTAAATGAATTTCTTTCTCCTCTTTCAAATAAAAGAAACGATGAATATGGCGGCTCAGCAGAAAATCGCTATCGTTTTTTACGTGAGGTGATTGACGCTGTGAAAACTGTTTGGAACGGTCCTTTATTTGTCCGCGTATCTGCCAATGACTATCATGAAGAAGGATTAACAGTAGATGATTATGTGATTTTCTCACAATGGATGAAAGAGCAAGGAATAGACTTAATCGATGTCAGCTCTGGGGCAGTCGTACCTGCACGGATAAATGTATATCCAGGCTATCAAGTTAAATTATCCGAAACCATTATGAATGGTGCACAGATTCCAACCGGTGCCGTTGGATTAATTACTTCAGGAATACAAGCCGAAGAAATCCTGCAAAATGAGCGTGCAGATTTAGTTTTCTTGGCTCGTGTATTGCTAAGAGATCCTTACTGGCCACGTACGGCTGCAAAAGAACTTGGTGTTACCGTCAAGGGACCGAAACAATATGAGCGTGGTTGGGTATAAAAAAAGGGCGGCTACCCTAGCCGTCCTTTCATTTTAGCGGAATCGTTATTTCTTTAAAGTCCTCAGCAATATCTGTATTTGCAAATATCTCCTGTGCCTCAGAAACGAGTTCTTTCCAGGCATTTCGATCATATCTGGAACTTATATGAGTTAAACAAAGCTGTTTACTGCCAGCCTGTTTTGCCACCGTTGCAGCCTGATGTGTCGTGGAATGAAAGTAATCGGAAGCAAGCTTTTCCTCTTCCTTCGAAAAAGTGGCTTCATGTACCAATAAATCAGCATCAGCTGCCAGTAAAATGGCATTTTGGCAATATCTTGTATCCCCGAGTATCGTCACAACTCTCCCCTTTTGCACTGGACCAAGAAAATCAGTCGGTACAATTATCCTTCCGTCCTCAAGTGTAACCGTTTCACCATTTTTTATTTTTCGAAAAATCGGACCTGGTTGCACGCCTGCTACAATAAGCTTATCTGCTAATAATGTACCAGGCCTGTCCTTTTCAACAATTCGATAGCCATAGGAAACAATACCATGGTCTAGCAGTCGTGCTTCTACTGTAAACTGCTCATCCTCAAAAATAATGCCTGCTTCAATTTCAACAATTTTCAAAGGATATTTTAAATAGGTTTGGCTAACAGAGAGGCTCATTTCAAGGTATTGCTTGATTCCTTTTGGTCCATATACTGTAACCTCCGATTCCCCTCCTTGAAAAGAACGACTCGATAAAAGACCTGGTAAACCATAAATATGATCACCATGGAGATGGGTAATAAATATTTTTTCTATCCTCCGAGGTTTTAATGATGTATGTAAAATTTGATGCTGAGTTGCTTCACCGGCATCAAATAACCAAATAGCTCCGCGTTCTTCTAATAATTTTAATGCGATCGATGTTACATTGCGGAGCTTCGCTGGCATACCTGCACCCGTCCCTAAAAAGTAAATGTCCACAATAAAGCCCCCTATCTATTTCTTATATGTATAATAATATAGCATATCACTTGTAATATTGCTTTAGGCTGTTTACTGTTAAAAGGTATGTAAGTTCAATACATGCTTATTGGTATTTTGGCAAAATCTATACTGAAACGTTAGGAATACATAAAGAGAGAGGTAATCATGTGAAACAGCAAGAAAATATGTCTTCATTAATCATGATTTTTGGAGCAACCGGGGACTTGGCCATCCGTAAGTTATTCCCTTCCTTGTACCGGTTATTTGAAAGAGGGAGATTGAATAAATTCGCTGTTATCGGTGTTGCAAGAAGACAGATTACAAATGATGCTTTCCAGAAATCTGTAAGAGAGTCGGTTATTAATGCATTAGGAGATAAAGAGAATATCGATGAGTTTATTTCCTACTTTTACTATCAATCACATGATGTAACAAATTCCAGCTCATACGTTGCATTAAGAAATTTAGCTGATCAAATTGATGCCAATTACAGTCTAGAAGGAAACCGCATTTTCTATCTTGCAATGGCACCCGAATTTTTTGGGCCAATTGCTTTACATTTGAAATCTGACGGGTTAACAGAGGTAAAAGGATTTAAACGTCTGGTAATTGAAAAACCATTTGGGAAAAGCTTAGAGTCTGCGAAGGAGTTAAATCAACAAATTCGAACGGCATTTTCCGAGGAAGAAATCTATCGAATAGATCATTATTTAGGGAAGGAAATGGTCCGAAACATTGAAGTCATCCGTTTCGCTAACGCTATTTTTGAACCTTTATGGAATAACCGCTATATCTCTAATATCCAAATAACTTCAAGTGAAGTTCTGGGAGTGGAAGAGCGAGGTCGCTACTATGAAACAAGTGGTGCCTTACGGGATATGGTACAAAACCATATAATGCAAATGGTGGCTTTACTTGCAATGGAACCTCCGATTCGATTAACTACTGACGAAGTTCGTTCGGAAAAAGTAAGAGTTTTTCGATCACTACGAAGATTTGAGAGCAGCGAAATAAAAGATTATTTTGTTCGCGGTCAATATGGTCCTGGGACTGTCAACGATGAACAAGTGCCCGAGTACCGAGCTGAACCGATGGTGGATAAAGAGTCCAATACAGAGACATTTGTTGCTGGGAAGATTATGATTGATAACTTCCGCTGGGCTGGTGTTCCTTTTTATATTCGAACTGGAAAAAGGATGAAATCAAAGTCTACAAAAATTGTTGTTCAATTTAAGGACATTCCGATGAATTTATATTATCAGCCTGAGAAAAACGTTCATCCTAATCTACTCGTTATTCATATTCAGCCTGAGGAAGGAATTACCTTGCATCTAAATGCTAAAAAAGCTGGTGGTCACCTTGATGCACAAGAAGTTAAGCTAAGTTTCGCAAATACAGGAATACAAGCCATGAATACCCCTGAAGGATATGAGAAACTACTTTACGATTGTTTACGGGGGGATGCAACAAACTTTACCCATTGGGATGAAGTGGCATACTCTTGGGCCTTTGTTGACAAAATATCAGAAGTCTGGGAAAAAACCAAAACAGTGGACTTTCCCAATTACGAATCTGGAACAATAGGTCCAAAGGCAGCCGATGAACTGTTAGAGAAAGATGGATTCTTTTGGTGGCCTGTTTCGTATTTAGAAGTTGATATGTGTAAATAGTAGCTAAAAAAGCTCCGCCTTGTTATAACAAGGCGCGAGCTTTTTTAGTCTTCTTCTTTATTCTTTTTAGGAAACGAACGTAAAAAGTCTTTGTTGAAACTTGTGCCTGTGCCAATATTTCTAGCAGAATCTTCCTTATGTGCCCCAGCATTTTCAATGATACTTTCCCCGTACTTTTCACGTAGGCTCAAAAGAGTTTTATTTAATGGCTCTTTCTTTGCATCTTTCTCAAATGAAAATAAATCAAGCTGTTTGTAAGCATGGTCCTGCTCGACAAGATCATAACCGGTTATTCCTAACAAGCGGACAGGATTTCCATTCCATGAATTCAAAAAAATCTGCTTAGCTATTGTACTAATATCTTCCTTTTTGTTGACTGGATTAGTGAGTTTCTTACTTCTAGTAATCGTTTTTCTATCTTTAAAGCGTATGGTAATTCCTAATGTTGTTGCAAGTACGTTTTTGCGTTTTATCCTGACAGACACAGTCTCAGCCAATGACTCTAAAATACGGAATAGCTCCTGTTGGTTACTGGTATCCCGCGGAAGTGTTGTCGAGTTTCCAATGCTTTTAAATTCCGATACCGATTCTGGGTCAACCAATCGGTTATCCATTCCATTTGCCCTCTCTTTTATTCGCAATCCATTAATCCCAAGCAGAAATTTGAGTTGTATCTCGTTGGCTTTCGCTAAATCACCAATCGTGTGGATTCCTATCGTAGTTAGCTTTTCAGCTGTCTTTTTTCCGATACCATGCATCTCATTGGTGGGTAATGGCCATAACAAATTAGAGATATCGCGCTTTCGAAGAATCGTAATTCCCATTGGTTTTTTCATATCAGAGGCAGTTTTTGCTAAAAATTTATTAGGTGCTATACCAATACTGCATGGTAAATCCAGTTGATCAAGGACTCTTTTTTGGATACTTTGTGCGATCTCAATTGGACTTCCAAGCTCAAAAGACCCAGTGATATCTAAGTACCCCTCATCAATCGATACGGGTTCAACAAGTTCAGTATAGTTCCTTAGTATCTCAAACATAGCAATAGATGCTGCACGATAACGATCAAAATTCGGCTTTTTAACAATTAACTGCGGGCATAGTTTTTTAGCTTCCCAGAGAGGCATTGTCGTTTTCACACCAAATTTCCTCGCTTCATAGCTACAGGTGACGATAATCCCTCGCCTCTCTTCTACATTTCCAGCTATGGCAAGCGGTTTCCCTTTAAGTGCCGGATCATAAGCCATTTCAACCGATGCATAAAAGCTATTCATGTCAACATGTAAAATGACTCTTCCCTTTTTGGGATACATTTCCTTCATACTCGATTTCCCCTTAAAGAATCGCAGTTCCTAAGATCAAAGCTATAACTTAAAGTATAACAAAAAGGAGAACCAAAGGCTCTCCTTCAAAATATAATTATTGGTTGGTAACTTCTTCGATAATTGCAACAGTCATTTCAGCTAATTTGTTTAATTCTTCGATTGGCATCCGTTCATTCGTTGTATGGATATCTTCATAGCCAACAGCAAGGTTTACAGTTGGAATATTAAAACCAGCAATAA
>JAQSXG010000118.1 GCA_029256785.1 Neobacillus sp. | reverse complement strand
GATTGGAGCTCCAGGCACTTCGCTTTCCGCGGGCAGTCCGGGAGCCTCCTCGTCGCTTCGCTCCTGCGGGGTCTCCCGTGACTTGCTCTTCCCGCAGGACATTGATTTGCATCCTTGAATTTGCCCACGCGCGAAGAAAATGCGATAGCATTTCGAGGAGTCTCTCGTGCCTTCCGCTCAAATCAACTGACTAAAAATCAACAAAGCCAATTACTAAGAAGTTTGCCCTTGAAGTGATTTCAAGGGCAAAGTTTTATTTTAGTATTTTTTCCTCTTTATTTACTTCTGCGTACACTTTTGTTGGTAGTCCCCATATTTTTATGAAGCCTACTGCTGCATTGTGGTCGAAGGCATCACCTTTTGAATAGGTTGCTAGTTCTTCGTTGTAGAGACTGTATGGTGATTTTCGACCAACTACCATATGGTTGCCTTTGAATAGCTTGACGCGGATGGTACCTGTCACATTTTTTTGTGTCTCCTCAATAAAAGCATCCAATGCATTTTTTATTGGTGAGAACCATAAGCCTTCATAAATAACCTTTGCCATTTGCTGCTCGACCTGTGTCTTGAACTGTGTGACCTCACGAGGCAATGTTAGGAATTCTAATTCTTTATGTGCATTAATTAAGATTAGTGCAGCTGGATTTTCATACACTTCTCTTGATTTAATTCCAACTAATCTATTTTCAATATGGTCAATTCGACCAACACCATGTTTGCCACCAAGTTCGTTTAAGGTTTCTATTAATTGAACTAATGGTAACTTCTCACCATTAAGTGCTATAGGAACACCTTTTTCAAATTCGATTTCTAAATACTCAGCCAGATCTGGTGTGGACTCCAAGGGATTCGTCCAATCAAATGCTGCCTCAGGCGCTTCAGCCCAAGGGTCCTCAAGAACGCCAGCCTCACACGCACGTCCCCATATATTGGCATCAATTGAAAATGGATTATCTAAATCAACTGGAATTGGAATACCCTTTTCCTCAGCATATTTAATCTCTTCATCACGGGTCATCCCCCATTCACGAACAGGAGCTACCACCTTTAAGTTTGGATTTAAAGCTTGAATGGAAACCTCAAAGCGAACTTGATCATTTCCTTTTCCTGTACATCCATGAGCAACGGCTGCCGCACCTTCTTTTTCTGCCACTTCTACTAGTAATTTGGAAATGAGTGGTCTAGAAAGCGCAGAAGATAATGGATACTTTCCTTCATATAAACAATTAGCCTTTAAGGCTGGTAAAATATATTCCTTTGCTAATAATTCCTTTGCATCAATCATATACGCTTTGATAGCACCGACATCTAGAGCCTTTTGCTTGATTGCCTCTAAATCCTTGCCTTCACCAACATCAAGGCCTAAGGCAATGACATCATACCCATACTTTTCCTGAATCCATTTAACTGAAACCGATGTATCTAAACCGCCTGAATAGGCTAAGATAATTTTTTCCTTTGCCATGTGTACTCTCCTTACATAACTTGTATTATTATTCATTCAATAGAATTATTATACAATAACTCGCATTAAAATGGCTACTATTCTAGTAAAAGTTTTAATATTGCTTTTTGTGCATGAAGGCGATTTTCTGCTTCGTCAAATACAACGGAATGCGGACCATCAATAATCTCAGCCGTAACCTCTTCACCACGATGTGCTGGTAAACAATGCAAAAAGATATAATCCTTTTTCGCATGCTTACAAAGTTCTGTATTAACTTGAAATGCTTGGAACGCCTTTAAGCGAACCGCGGCTTCCTCTTCTTGACCCATACTGGTCCACACATCTGTTACAACAACATCAGCGTCCTTGATTGCTTCAACTGGATCATTTGTAATCATAATTGTACTTCCTGTTTGTTTCCCAGCCTTAATGGAAGCTTCTATAATTTTTCCATTAGGCAAATAGCCTGGGGGACTGGCAATGCTAATATCCATGCCTACTTTCGCCGCACCTTCCATTAGCGAATGGGCCATATTATTATTTCCATCGCCTAAATAACATAATTTCAAACCTGAAAATCTACCCTTATGCTCTAAAATGGTTAGCAGATCAGCCATTGCCTGACAAGGATGGTGCAAATCGGTTAATCCATTGATAATGGGTACAGTTGCATTATCTGCCAGTTCTTTAACCGTTTCATGTGAAAAGGTACGAATCATAATACAATCAATATAGCGAGAAAGCACTTTCGCTGTATCAGAAATGCTTTCGCCTCTTCCTAACTGCATGTCTCTAGGACTCAAGAAAATCGCATGCCCTCCCAACTGAAGCATCCCAACCTCGAATGACACCCTTGTACGAGTAGAGGATTTTTCAAAAATCATTCCTAAAACCTTCCCGTTTAAGTACTGATGGGGTTTTCCCTGTTTTTGGAGTGCCTTTAATTTTTTTGCCTCTTCAAGAAGATAGAGGATTTCGTCCGCCTGATAATCTGTCAAACTTAAAAAATCCTTCCCGCTTAACTGTGGCTGCTTTGAAAAACCTGTTGTATTCAAATTAGTTGCATTTGACATGTGCTGCACCTCTTTCCTTCAATTTATGATATTCGGTAATTGTTCTGACTTGTGCATCAGGGGTTGAAATTGCCTTAAGACCTGCGACAGCCTCGACCGTATCTAAATGAGTAAACACTGGAACACTGTAGCGTGTTGCCTGTTCACGAATATAAAATCCAAACTTAATTTTATTTCGACCTTGGTTTGGTGTATTAATAACTGCTTTCAACTTTTGCTTGCGGAACAGCTCATTAACATCATCATCATTTTTAATAATCTTTTCTATTGTTACTCCATTCGTTTGAAGAAACAATGCAGTCCCCTCAGTGGCTGCAATTTTATAATTCTGTTTCGCTATCTGCTGTAGAATCGGTAAGCTAGCTTGTTTGTCCCGGTCAGAAATAGAGCAAATAATAAATTTTCCCTGTTCATCTGAGCTTACAGGCAACACCTTGTTAAATGCCTCGTTGAAGGTAAGACCTAAGCCGAGAGCTTCACCAGTCGACTTCATCTCCGGACCAAGTACATGGTCAACTCCCTTTAACTTACTGGAGGAAAAAACAGGTGACTTTACAGAAAAGTAATTAGGCTCTGCCAATAATCCCTCTTCCGAACATAGCTCTTTTAACGCTACTCCCAATTGGACCATAACTGCCCATTCAATCATTGGAATACCTGTTACCTTACTAATAATCGGCACTGTTCTAGATGAACGAGGGTTTACCTCAAGGACATATACAATATTGTCATGAATAACATATTGAATATTCATTATCCCAATCACCTGTGCAGATTTAGCAATAATACTTGCATATTCTATTAATATGCTTTTAGTTGTTTCAGACAAAGAAATAGGTGGAAAAATAGAAATACTATCTCCTGAATGAACACCCGCCCTTTCGATATGCTCAAATATTCCTGGTACCGCTATCGATTCACCATCACTAATGACATCAATTTCACATTCTAATCCAGGGATGTATCGGTCAACTAATAATGGCCACATTGTTTCCTGGCCGGTGTTTTCCCCCAACTGCACAATATACTGTCTTAATTCTTCTCCTGAAAAGATAGTAAACATGGATTGGCCACCAATAACATATGATGGGCGCACCAGAACGGGGTATCCAAGCTTTTCTGCCGCTTCGGATAATTCTTTTGGATTCATTGCTGTTCGACCTTCAATATGCGGGATATTTAATTCTTCAAGAAGCTGATAAAAATGTTTTCGATCCTCTAATTGGTCCACTTTATCAACGGTTGTACCTAAAATCCTTACTCCTTCTTCCTGAAGGTCATGTGCTAAATTAATGGCCGTTTGCCCACCAAATTGTATGAGCACACCTTGGATATTTTCTTTTTCAATCACATGAAGAACATCTTCCGCGGCTAGTGGTTCAAAATAAAGTCGGTCGGCAACGGAATAATCCGTACTAACGGTCTCAGGGTTATTATTGATTACCACTGCTTCATAGCCCATTTTTTTAATTGCCTTGGCTGCATGAACGGAGCAATAATCAAATTCAATTCCCTGACCAATTCTTATCGGTCCCGAACCAATAACCAGAATCTTTTCCTTGGCGGTTACCTGTGCTTCATCGACCCCCAGCCAGGTTGAATAATAATAGGGTGTAACAGCTTCAAATTCTGCAGAACAAGTGTCTACCATTTTATAGCCTGGTTTTATGTTAAGCTTTTTCCATTCGTTCCTTATCTGTTTTTCCGAAATATTATATATATGCGAGAGAAGTTTATCTGAAATATTATGGCGTTTTGCTGTTTTTAATAGGGTGACAGGCACCGTATCCCAGTTATAGGAAGCTAACTCTTTTTCTAGTTCGACAATGGCGCTGATTTTGTGTAAAAACCATGGGTCAATCTGTGTTAACTTCTGAATTTCAGCAAGTGAAATGCCTCTTTTAAATGCTTCAGCAATAACGAACAATCGCTGGTCATTGGCTTGTTCTAGTTTCTCTATGAGCTGGTTTACGTCCATTGTTTTCGTTAGGTTGGTGCATAGACCATACACGGATAGTTCCATTGAACGAATGGCTTTGTTTAGTGCCCCTTCAAAGGTACGGTCAATCGCCATAACTTCACCGGTGGCTTTCATTTGTGTTCCTAACGTCCGATCCGCTTCAGGAAATTTATCAAACGGAAACCGCGGCAGTTTGACCACAATATAATCAATTGCTGGTTCAAAGGAAGCATAGGTATTGCCTGTTATTGGATTCACAATCTCATCCAAATGGTAACCAACCGCACACTTTGCCGCCATCCTGGCAATCGGGTATCCTGTAGCCTTTGATGCTAATGCTGAAGATCGACTTACCCTCGGATTCACTTCGATAATATAGTACTGATTTGATTCTGGATGAAGGGCAAATTGAATATTACAGCCTCCGATAATCTCTAACTCTCTTATAATCTTAATCGATGAATCACGAAGCATCTGGTATTGAATATCTGTTAAGGTTTGTGAAGGTGCGACAACAATCGAATCTCCGGTATGAACACCTACAGGGTCCATGTTTTCCATATTGCAAACAATAATGCACGTATCATTTGCGTCCCTCATGACCTCGTATTCGATTTCCTTCCAACCTTTAATACTTCGCTCGACCAAAATCTGATGAATCGGACTCGCAGCTAATCCCTTTTTCAAGACTGATTCAAGTTCTTCTGAATTAGTAGCAAACCCTCCACCATGTCCTCCGAGCGTATAGGCTGGGCGAATGATAACTGGAAAGCCAATTTCCCTAACAAAGGCTATTCCTTCTTCGAAGGTGTGGATAATCGCTGATTCAGGGATCGGCTCTTTTACTTTTATCATTAAGTTCCGGAATCTTTCGCGATCCTCGCCATTTTTAATAGACTCCACAGAGGTTCCTAACAATTTGACATTGTACCTTTCGAGGATTTTTTGCTCATACAATTCTACCGTCAAATTCAATCCTGTTTGGCCACCTAAAGTTCCAATCACTCCATCAGGTTTTTCCTTTTGAATAATTTTTTCAATGGTTTCAACGGTAAGTGGTTCAATATATACTTTATCTGCAACGGTTTCGTCCGTCATAATGGTTGCAGGGTTGTTATTGATTAACACAACCTCGATTCCCTCTTCTTTAAGGGCGATACATGCCTGTGTTCCTGCATAATCAAACTCTGCAGCTTGCCCGATAACAATTGGGCCAGAGCCAATAACTAGCACCTTTTTCAAGTTTTTATTTAATGGCATAATGAGTTTCTCCCATTGACGTAATCTGATTTACAAATTCCTTTAGAATATGCGCTGTATCGCTAGGACCTGGGTGTGCTTCGGGATGAAATTGAACTGTCTCAATTGGATAGGCTTTATGTTTTAACCCTTCAATCGATTGATCATTCACATTACGATAAGTGACTTCAAATACATTGGTGTTGATGCTTTGATCGACAACGACATAGCCATGGTTTTGTGCCGTTATTTTTACTTTACCAGTGGACAGTTCTTTTACTGGATGGTTACCTCCGCGATGCCCAAAGACAAGTTTCTCTGTTCTTGCACCATATGCATGGGCAATAAGCTGATGTCCAAGGCATATCCCTAGTGTAGGGTAAAGCTGGCTAATCTTCTTAATTTCAGGAAACAACTGTTTTAATGACTTGGGATCACCGGGTCCGTTACTAAACAGAACACCATCAGGTTGTAGGGATTTAACTTTTTCAAACGGTGTGTTGTATGGGAGAATCGTTACTGCACAATTCTCCTTTAAAAGGGCATGGAGGATAGATTTTTTATATCCATAATCCATTAACACGACATGCGGGCCATTATTATTGAAAAATTCCATTTTTTTCGTCGAGACCTGCTGTACCCAAAATGGAGCTTCTTCATTGTGTGGAATCTCCACTAGCTTTGTTTTACTAATATATCCTTTTACCGTTCCATTGCTCCGGATTGTTTTTACTAATAACCGGGTATCAACACCAGCAAGACCAGGCACTCCTGATTGCTTTAGCTTTTCTGAGAAACTATTTATCGATTGAAAATGACTGGGTAATTCACATAAATCACCAATGATAACCCCTGCTAAGGCCGGAATAATGCTTTCATTATCAGATTCATTGATACCATAGTTACCGATAATAGGATAACAAAAGGTTATGATCTGCCCTGCATAGGATGGGTCTGTGATGATTTCCTGATAACCAGTCATGCTTGTGTTAAAAACAACTTCTCCTTGGGATTCCTTGTTGCTCCCAATTAGCACTCCTTCAAATACTTCACCGGTTTCCAAAGTTAGGTACCCATGTTCCAAAACCACCACTGCCTTTCTTTAAATACTTTGGAAAGCCTTTTCCAGCTTTTCAACAAATTCATTTATTTCTTCTTTTGAAACCGTTAAGGGTGGTAAAACTCGAACCACATTCGGTCCTGCTGTCAGCAGGAGCAGTTGATGTTCTATTGCCTTTTGAACGATTTCTAGAGCGTTTGTATCAACATCGATTCCAATTAGCAGGCCTTTTCCTCTGATTTCTTTTATAAAAGAGTACTTTTCCTTAAGTACTATTAGTTGATTTTCCAAGTATTCGGCTATTTCGTTTACTTGAGTTAATAAATTACTATCTACTATGTGTTCGATTGTGGCTATCCCTGCAGCCGTAGCTAATGGATTTCCACCGAAGGTACTGCCATGCGTACCAGGTTCGAAGCCTTTTGCGGCAGCTTCTTTAGCAATGATCGCTCCAATTGGAAACCCTGAGCCGAGACCCTTTGCAATACTAATTACATCTGGAGAAATTCCATATTGTTCGTAGGCGAAAAGTGTTCCCGTCCTGCCGATACCTGTTTGAATTTCATCAACCATCAGAAGAATTTCGTTCTTTTCACAGATACTTGCCAGCTTTTTTACCCAGTCGGTTTTGGCAGGTATGACTCCACCCTCACCCTGGACCAATTCAAGTAAAACGGCTGCTGGTTTCAGATTTTCAAGCTGTTGCAATGCCTCTATATCATTAAATGGGAGATAACTGAACCCAGGTACTAAAGGGGCAAAGCCTTGCTGGATTTTTTCTTGACCTGTTGCTGACAGGGTTGCTAGTGTTCTTCCATGAAAAGACTGCTGAAAAGTTACGACTTCAAAGGAATCCGTCCCCTTTACCTTCTGTGAATATCTCCTCGCAAGCTTGATTGCCGCTTCATTTGCTTCAGCACCGCTGTTGCAAAAAAACACTTGATTTCCAAAACTATTCGCTGTTAGTAGTGCTGCTAGGTTTTCTTGATTCGGGATGTTGTATAGGTTCGAACAATGCCATAGGTTTTGCAATTGTTCCTCAAGTTTTGTTTTTACAACATCTGGTACATGCCCTAGGTTACAGGTAGCAATACCTGACGTAAAATCTAAAAATTGTGCTCCATGGTCATCCCAGACATAACTACCTTTCCCTTTTACAAGGGTAACAGGGAATCTCCCGTAGGTTGCCATTACTGAGGAAATGGAGGAAACCGACGTCTTTTGTGCCATTATGCAATCTCCCCCTCTAAGACAATTTTTGTTCCAATATTTTTACCTGCTACATAATCTACCAAGCTATGTTTCTCAAAACCGTCAATAATTCCAACGACAGGAATTTTATGAGTTAAACCATCAATGGCAGCATTTACCTTAGGTATCATTCCACCGTATATCGTTTGATTATTTATTAGTTCTTCAGCTGTTGCTTTTGAAACCTTATCAAGCTTAACCTTCTTACCATTCTCCTCAATTAAGATTCCTGGAATGTCGCTAATGAAGCAGAGATTTGCTCCTAATGATTTTGCAATTGCACTGGCTGCGATATCACCGTTGATGTTGTATCTTTGTCCGACAGTATCAATACCGATAGGAGAAATCACAGGAATATAACCTTGTTCAACAATGCTTAAAATAACAGCGTTATTCACTTCAACTACTTCTCCTACAAAGCCTAAAACTTCAGCGTCTGGTGTTGGCCTTGCCTTTAACAAACTGCCATCCACACCACTAACACCGTATGCATGACCATCTGCCTCAATGATGTTCCGGACCACTTGTTTGTTAACCGAACCGCTTAAAACCATCTCAACGATATCTAATACTTCCTTGTTCGTTACCCTTAATCCATTGATAAATTCAGTTTCTATATTTAAGTTGGTTAGTAAACCCGTAATTAAAGGTCCACCACCATGAACGATAATCGGCATCCATTTACCAGAATGTTGTAGTGAGATTACATCCTGATAAAATGACCTTGGGAGATTTTCTAACACACTTCCGCCGCACTTAATGACTAGATAATCCATTTTCATCCCCCTTACGTGCGGTATGATGCATTAATTTTCACATAATCATACGTTAAATCGCATCCCCAAGCCGTTGCACTATTATCACCTTGGTTTAACTCCACCAGAATCTTAACGGTATCAAGTTCTAAATACTCTTTTACATCCTCTTCAACAATCGGACATGGCAGTCCATTTTCGAATACATTATAGGGTCCGATGGCAACTTTTATTGCATTCGGTTCAACCGCCACTCCACTGTAACCAATTGCTCCAACTATCCGCCCCCAATTCGGGTCAGTACCATAGATCGCTGTTTTTACAAGATTAGAAGAAATAATTGCCTTTCCAACTGCTCGTGCAGCATTTATGCTATATGCACCGTTCACCTGAACTTCAATTAGTTTTGTGGCACCTTCGCCATCCTTAGCGATTTTCTTGGCAAGTTCCTCACTTACCTTTTTTAATCCTTGTTTGAAAACATCCCAATCCGGATGTTCCTTTGTAAGTTTTTCATTACCCGCTAACCCATTAGCCATTACCAACACCATGTCATTCGTACTTGTATCGCCATCAACAGTAATCATGTTATAGGTTTCATTCGTAATCTCTTTTAATGCAAAAAGCAGATCCTCGTGTGCAATATTTGCATCTGTCGTTACAAAGGCAAGCATCGTTGCCATATTCGGATGGATCATTCCTGAACCCTTAGAGGCTCCTCCAATGCTAACGGTTTTGCCATCGATATTCAGTTGGACAGCTACCTGCTTTACACAAGTATCTGTTGTCAGGATTGCTTTTAAAAAGTTATCCTCCGCCTCGTTCTCCGTTTGTAGAATATGCTTTATTCCCGTTTTAATTTTTTCCATCGGTAACGGTTCACCAATCACTCCTGTAGAAGTAACTGCAACTAAATGTTCTTTAATTCCCAATTCATTTGCAAAATCTTTTTGCATTTCATAGGCATCGAGTAAACCTTGTTCACCGGTGCAAGCATTGGCGTTTCCAGAATTCACGAGGATTGCCTGGATTTTATTTTCCTTTGCGATACTCTCTTGGGTAACCAATAATGGTGCTGCTTGAAAAATATTTGTAGTATAAACGCCAGCAATCGTTGCTGGAACATCTGAAACAATATAACCTAGGTCCAGCCTTTTCCGCTTTAATCCGCAATGCATGCCCCCTGCCTTAAACCCCTTAGGCAAAGTGACACTTTCTTCTTCAAGTACAAAAATTTGATTATTTGATATTGCTGGCAACAAAATAATTCCCCCTTTTCTTCCCCATATATTCGTATTAGAAGCTAGCTAACTAGCAAATTATCATTATGGATACATTGGTATGCTATCAAGACCTGTTCTGACATCCCAGCCATGCATTAAATTAACATTTTGAATGGCTTGGCCGGCAGCCCCTTTTACTAAATTATCAATAACAGAGATAATCGTTAGCCGATTAGTTCTTTCGTCAACGTATAAACCAATATCACAAAAATTACTGCCGCTCACTTCTTTCGTTCCGGGTATGTTCCCAGTTGGTCTAATTCGTACAAATGGATGCTCTTCATAAAACTTGCTGTATATATTGTTTACATCATCCGTTGATAAGTTCTCTTTTAAATTCACATATATGGAGCACATAATTCCTCGCGTCATCGGCACCAAATGAGTGGTAAACGAAATGGTAATCGGTGATTCACTCACATTAGTAAGGACCTGTTCAATTTCAGGAATATGCTGATGCTCCCCTAGCTTATAGGCCTTAAGATTTTCATTAATTTC
>JAQSXG010000117.1 GCA_029256785.1 Neobacillus sp. | reverse complement strand
ATATCTTCTTGTTGCATAGAGATACACTCCTCACCATGATATTCAATAAAACTGATCCTGCTAAATAAAAACTCCTATCGTTATGATAGGAGTTTTTTCAACAGGTTTCAAATTTAAGTAATTAAATCCAACCTCTAAAGCGACTTGCTTCTGCCATTTTTCTAACTCCAACCATGTATGCAGCTAAACGCATATCTACACGCCGAGTCTGAGCAGTATCATAAATGTTTTTAAATGATTTTACCATTACTTTTTCAAGTTTTTCTTCTACTTCTTCTTCTGACCAATAATACCCCTGGTTATTTTGAACCCATTCAAAATATGAAACGGTTACACCACCAGCAGATGCTAATACATCTGGAACCAGAAGAATTCCTCGTTCTGTTAAGATTTCTGTTGCCTCGAGGGTTGTTGGCCCGTTTGCAGCTTCTACAACAATACTAGCTTTAATATTATTGGCATTTTCAGCCGTAATCTGATTTTCAATCGCAGCTGGTACAAGAATGTCACAGTCTAGTTCAAGTAACTCTTTATTTGTGATGGTGTTATTAAATAATTTCGTAACAGTACCGAAGCTGTCTCGACGATCTAATAAGTAGTCAATATCCAGCCCGTTAGGATCATGAAGTGCACCATATGCATCTGAAATTCCTATCACTTTGGCACCTGCATCATGCATGAATTTCGCAAGGTAACTGCCCGCATTACCAAAGCCTTGTACAACTACCCTTGCACCTTCAATTTGAATACCTCTTTTTTTAGCTGCCTCATTTATACAGATAGTTACACCTTTTGCAGTTGCAGATTCTCTCCCGTGTGAACCACCAAGTACGAGTGGCTTACCAGTAATAAAACCTGGTGAATTAAACTCATCTATACGGCTATATTCGTCCATCATCCAAGCCATAATTTGTGAATTAGTAAATACATCTGGCGCGGGAATATCTTTAGTTGGTCCAACAATTTGACTAATTGACCGTACGTATCCACGACTCAATCTTTCTAACTCCCTAAATGACATATCCCGAGGATCACAGATTATTCCGCCTTTACCGCCACCATAAGGCAGATCAACAATCCCACATTTCAAGCTCATCCATATCGAAAGTGCCTTAACCTCAGTTTCTGTAACATTAGGGTGGAACCGAATTCCGCCCTTAGTTGGCCCTACTGCATCATTATGTTGGGCACGGTAGCCCGTAAATACTCTTATTGAACCGTCATCCATTCTAATTGGAATTTTAACCGTCATCATGCGTAATGGCTCTTTTAAGAGCTCATATACCTCTTCAGGATAACCTAACTTTTCAAGAGCTTTATGTATTACAGTCTGTGTTGATTTCAACACATCATTTTTTTCCTCATGAATCGTTTTTTCATTGCCTTTTTCGGCCGCCATTTGTAAACCCCCTAAGAAATCACTTAAGCAATTGTTGCTCTTTCAGACACAAGTATACACGTAAAAAGGATTTATGCAAGGAGAAAAATATACTTTCCGTACAAACCCACACAAAATAATGAAATCGCTACCATCCCCCATAATAAAAGGTTTAATGGTTTTAAAAAGAGCTTGTCCATGGCTCATCTATATTTCGGTAATCCAAGTATTTAAAGTAGAAAGAGGGGAGGACTCCTTCTACTTCAATGTACTTTATTTAAAATACAGAAGAATTGTTTCTATCGCATTATTCTCAATAATTTGTTTTCCATATTCAACAAGCAGATGCTGGCTAAGTATAGAAGGATCTCCATATTCAGATAAAAAAGCTGCTGCTTTTTCAATATTGCATGTTTCTATACTATTCATTAATAAGTAATAGCGATCATTCATCGAAAACAAGCTTCCACCATTGATATTAACGGAAGATAACCGTTTTGACAGCTCAATTATATCTTCAAAGGATTCGAACTCAAATAGGAAGTTTTCACTGCCTCCAACCCTGACCTCCATCTCTAAAAAACCATCAAATAATACTTCTTCATCCTCTATAGCTTCATCCACCGTAATAATCATAATCATTCCTTGAGCTTTTAATGTAAATATTTCAACTGCAACAGAACCTTGGATATCTACATCAAATTCCTCACTAGCCTCTTCCAACATATCATGGAAAAGCTGATGCCATTTTATTGAATCTTTCCAAATATCTTCTTTAGAAAGTCCTCTTTCAAATAAATCATCAGAGGTTAAGAAAATCTTTATTTTATTCATTGTTAATCTTTCTAAACGCATGCTCCTCGAGCCCCCTGCCATGACGTAACTCTTATTTTAGTTTATGTCATTGGCGCAGGTTGGTGCTTTGTCTACTACATCCTCAATCGGTCCATTAGCCACTTCTCCCACTCGTCGGGATAATTCCCGACAATTAGATCAGTGTAATTCTCTTTTTCTAAGGGTTTCATTAAATTTATTGCCTGTCCTCCAATTCCAATATGAAGGCCTCGATAGTTTAACCTTATCTGTTTTACAAGATTTAAGGTCGTTACTAAATTTTGTTGGAGCGTACAAGACATAAATAAAAAATCTGGCTGGATGATGTTAATGACATGCTCAACGTCATCTCCGACAATATTTGCTCCTAAGTTAATAACTGCAATTCCGCGTTGCCGTAAAAAAAATGTGAGCATAATTAGACCGATATCATGCCATTCTCCTGGGCCACAAACAGTGACCGCTTTCGATAGATGTGCACTATTAGGAAGACTTAATACAATCCTTTCCATATGAGATTTCAAGAACACAGATGCAAAATGTTCATGTGCACTAGTGATTTTCTTCAATTCCCAATAATCTCCTATTTTAATTAGTATGGGACTAAAAACATCCAGAAATACTTTTTCAATAGTAAAGAGCGCGAATAAAGTATTTATTATCTCATGTGCTTTAACCTCGTCAAAACGGACTAGTGCATCGAATAATTCATCTGTCAGTCTTGTTAGTTGATTACCCTGATGCAGCAAAAAGGATTCCGAATCAGCATGTGGTTGACTATTTCCTAATATGTTAATTGCCTGACTAATCGTAAAACCTTGATCAACTTTTTTCAGAAGCCATTTTAATATCTTTATATGTTCTTCGGTATATAATCTATGTCCTGATTCATTTCGAATCGGTGCAATCATACGATAGCGTCTCTCCCATGCCCTAAGGGTTCCTGGTTGAAGTCCTAACATTTGTGATACAGCTTTAATATTATATTTTCCCACTTGGTCTGTCATCTATGTTCCTCCGATTTGCCAGGGCTGTTCTAACCATTCTTGATTGTTATTAAGTGACACTCCGCTGGAGCTCCCAGCCTTAATGGAAGGGAAGTTGTCCCGTATCCATTACTGATTAAGATTGTAGTATTTTCTAATCTTCTTACCTTCCCTTTTTCATATGGACTGTATCCTAATATATGTATTTGTCCACCATGTGTATGACCGCTTAAAACCAGACTAATTTCATGTTCAGGAAGGATTTTTTTTGTTATCCATGGATAATGACTAACTAGGATCTTAAAGCTATTTTCATCAGCATCTAGTAATGCCAAATCTAGCCGATCACGTTCCTGATTTAAGTCATCAATTCCTAATAAACAGAGTTTATCACCTGTTTCAGATTCAAACGTGACAGCTGTATTGTCTAATACTTTTACACCACTATCTAGAAAGATTGCATCTAACATACGAAAATCCGTCTCATAATCATTGTTACCCCACACAAAATAGACTGGGCCAAGGGATTTGAGTTTTGTGAGATTTTCCCTTACCCGTTCCATAGGAACATTTTTTTCCGTTAAATCTCCTCCGATTATCACAATATCTGCCTTACCAGTAACATCATTAATAATCGAGTCTGAGATAATTCGCTTATGTATATCAGAGATAAAGAATATCGATACTTGCTTAAATGATTCTGGAAAATCGCTGAAAGTCATTTCATGGTAGACAACATTATTTAGAAAAGCTTCTTTCACCATATAGAGTAAAAGAGATACCCCTAAAATTAAAAAAAGAATGATTACAATAGTCATGAACCTGTTTCCCCTTTTTCTCTAGTTTCTATTGAAATCATACCATAAAGGAAAATAAAACTAAAAAAGAGTGACAAAGTGCCTGGAGCTCCAATTAACCAGGCTGGTTAACACAGCCTTAACAGAAAAATCCCTCCCATACCGTAAGTATGAGAGGGAACATCGTCATTCTTTACTAGTCTTCCTGAATACTTAAGATTCTGAAGCCTTGCTCTTCCAGCTTTTTAGTAAACTTATCAATATTATTATTTTTCTCAACCTTCATTACAATTCTGCGAACTAATTTATCTGTTTCATCAAAAGTTACAAGTGAAATAATATGTTCATGGAAGTGATGAGCTATTTCAGAAAGCCTTGCTATTCGACCTTCCGTTTCAACAGAAGTAAACGCAATCCTAACTCCAGGACGGTTTACGCCAAAAGCACTTTCAAATGTGCCTAAAATATCTGAACGTGTAACTACCCCGAGGAATTTACGATTACTATCAACTACGGCTAATAAAGGAAAGTCTTTTAAGTCTAAAAGCGTTTTTTCAAACACTTCTTCACCCTGTAAGTACTTTTCCTGATGCGTTACAATATCTATAACGGAGGTTGAATTCATATATGCTTCTTTTTCTTTACTAGATAGGAAACAGCTTTCATAAATGTTATAGCGTGTTACAACCCCTATATACTGATCCCCTTGCAATACTGGTACCCCATCAATTTCATTCTTTTTTAAATGTTCCAAGGCATCCTTTAATATCATGTCCTGTTGTACAGTCACACAATGATGCTTTGGTATCATTATATTTTTTACGAACATATCCATCACCTCTATGTAATAATCCTACCCCCTTATTATACTTCAACACGTCATTGAAAAACTCCTTTTATATAAAAGATTTATGTCATACATAGTAAACTTTTACATAATTATTAGTGATGTTAATAAAGGGAGGGCTACCATGTTTACACTGTATAAAACCTGGCATCCATACGTTAGTCCATTCGACCCCTGCAAACCAATTCTAGAAAAGACTTATTCAACTCCGCCAAATCTTTATATGGGCTTTCAACCGCCCAATCTTCCCCAATTCACACCAGCAGAAGCACTCAGAGCAGGTACGTTATGGAAAGCCTTTTATGATCCATACTACAACCCATTTGAAAAAGCCAAAAGGGGGTCAACTTAGATGAAACAGGTACCTGCTGAATATTATCAAATTTTAGAACAATTACAAACCGTTGACTTTGTATTAGTCGAACTACAACTGTATTTAGATACTCACCCTGACGACCTCGAGGCCATCAAACAGTTTAATCATTATGCAAAGGAAAGGAAGAGTATTAAAAAAGTATTTGAAAGCCAATTCGGTCCTTTAATGCAATACGGGAATAGTTACTCTGGTCACCCGTGGAATTGGAATGATTCACCATGGCCTTGGCAGGTCTAGTTATTGATGAAGGCTCTTTTCGTAAAGATTAGTAAAAACCCAAAAGCCGGTTTTTTACGTTTAATTAGCTATTTGCCACTTCGAATAAAGTTGGCAAGCTCTTTTCTCTAAAAAGATTAGCTTTATATAGGTGGAAATAGCTTGGAATTCCATTATTTAGTCTATATAGAAACAATGTTTGAGAAAAGAGCCTCGATGAAGGAGGGACACTGTAGATGTGGGTATATGAAAAGAAGCTTCAATATCCTGTTCGTGTTAGTACATGTAATCCAACCTTAGCTAAATATTTAATTGAACAATATGGTGGAGCTGACGGAGAACTTGCAGCTGCATTACGCTATTTAAATCAAAGGTATACCATTCCTGATAAGGTAATCGGGTTACTAACTGATATTGGCACAGAGGAATTTGCTCATCTTGAAATGATTGCCACAATGATTTATAAACTCACGAAAGATGCAACACCTGAAATGATGAAAGCAGCAGGTTTGGCACCACATTACGCAACCCATGATAATGCATTATTCTACCATAATGCTGACGGGGTGCCTTGGACAGCTTCCTATATTCAAGCAAAAGGTGACCCAATCGCAGATTTGTACGAGGATATAGCGGCTGAAGAAAAGGCGCGGGCCACATATCAATGGATAATCAACCTAAGTGATGACGTAGATTTAAATGATGGACTCAGATACCTTCGTGAACGGGAAGTTATTCATTCACAACGTTTCCGCGAGGCCGTTGAAATATTAAAAGATGAACGGGATAAGAAAAGAATATTTTAAAAGGTAATAAGAAGCAGTTTGCCACTGCTTCTTATTTTTTTTCATGGTAAAGGTTAATATCATAGTTTTTTTTCATCATTTCGAAAATAATATGACGTTTGCCCCACTGATCTTCCTTTTTCCATAAGTCTTTGCTACGGTCGACAATTTCACATCTAAGTTCCTGATATTCCTTTTCTTTTTTATCCTTTTGTTGTTTAAGTAGATTCATTGCCCCAAACAAACATAAGGTAACAAAAAATAGTAGGACATTGACAGAATCATTGACGGCCGCAGAAAACATCGCAAAGAACGAATAGGAGTAGATCTTCGCTACTGTGAGATAAAAATAGCTAAAGAAGAGGAATGCAAAAGAAAGCGTAGAATAAATGGCAAAATAATGCCACTTCTTTGCATCATCAAATTTCTGCTTTCTCTTTCTCACATTTTCTAGCATTTGTTTGGTTGCTTCATCCGTGTGTTCTAGTAATAGGATTGGAGAATCCATTTTATCACCCTCCCTTCTTCATAAATATGAACTTGTCCTTTAAATTATGTTTTGACAAAAAAAAATAACCGGTCTTTTGCGACCAGTTACTTCTCTAAAGGTATTTTTAAAACTTGTCCAAGATTTATTTGCTCAGTTTTAAGATTATTCGCTTCCTTAATGATGCTAATTCCTTCTTTTGAATGATAATAGTTAATCGCAATTCTATAAAGTGTTTCCCCCGATTTTACGGTATGAGTAATAACTTTACTCGTTGGTACAGTTGAATCAGGTTGACTTTTTGTGGGTTGGATTGGTTCATCTTGGGTTCCACTCTTTTCATTAACACCCTGTTCCTCTGCTTTTTCTATAGGATTGGGAGTGGTAGGTGGCTGAACCTCAACTGATTCACTTTCCTTATCCACTGAGGCTTCATCCAGTTTATCCTCTTCCTGAATAATGACTTCATTTTGAGCTTCTATTTTCTCTGGAGAGGATTTTTCAAAATTAATGGTTTCGTAATTAGAGGAATTACCTCCGGCTTTAATCGGTCCAACATTTTTTCCTCCCTCAAGATAAGAGTAAATACTAAAGATGATAATTGGCAGAAGAATAAAAGACAAAACTAACATTCTAATTACAGGATATTTAATTTTCCATTTTGTTTTTTGTCTTTTTTCACGATGTACTTCCTCTCTTGGGGGTAGTTGTTCACGAACACTCCCAGGCTTTTTATCATTAATTTTTTCAATTCGTTGCTTGAGTCTTTCCGCTTGGTCTCTGTATGGCTCTTCCTTATTCATGGAAAACCCCTCCCTATTTATCAACATCTTTTGTTTGCTTAAATTTGATATAAAGCCCCAACAAGAAATCAATAGTAAAATGCATGGTTATGGTAATAGCTAAATTATTTGTCAATTGATATATAAACCCTATTAGAAAGCTAAGCAATACAATATTAGAAAATAAGAACCAGTTGAAAAGGTAGCGATAATGAATGATTGCGAAAATCACACTTGCAATAATAAGACCTACTTTTGTTTGAATTACCCCTCTAAACAGCAGTTCCTCACTGAACGCTACAAATGCGGCAATAAAAGCAATGTGTATGACCTTTCTGTTTCTAAAGATTCTATCATTCAATCCGCCATCATCATAAAAAGATTCTGGTAGCCATTTCATTAATAAAATGTCAACAATAACAACAGTTAAACCAAGCGGTATCCCTATTGAAAAGATACGGAAGTCATTAAACTGTAATGCTTGAAGAAACGAAAATTGGTCAAATAAGATAAAACCCAAAAATAAGCTAATGACCAATAAGATTAATTGAGTTAAATAAAGATGAGACAATAGTTGTTTGTCGGTTAAGCTGCTGACAATATCATTATATTTATTTTTCATTCACTCAGCTCACTAGTTAGTAAAATTCCAGCTAAATAATCCTGCCATATCTCTTTGTTTGAGGAGGGGATGTTAGTCTCAATTCCTTGATAACGATCTAACTCCACTCCGCAAATATCACAGCAAGGTTCTGCTTTATCATTTTTGTTTTCTTCTTCAAAATAATCAAACAGTAACTCTCGTCTACACGAGTCTGAACGTATCCAGTTCCTCATATGATTGATATTTCGCCTCTTAACTATCAATCTTGAATCGACAAACTCCTTAAGTGTTTGTTTTAACACTTTGGAGTCTGCTTTCCCTTGATAACTTTTAATAAAATCATGAACGATTCTCCACTGGATATCTGAAAAACCCCCGTGTTCCCTTAGATAATTCAGCGACTCTAAAGTACTTACCGTAAGCCGGGGTTCAGAGGGTACTTGACCAAAAAACCAATCGATCTGTTGTAAGGAAGGTAATTCACCTTCCGCCAGTTGTATGGGGAGTTGTTCATCTCCAGGGGAGTATAATAAAATGGCAATACTTTCACGGCCATCCCGACCTGCTCTTCCTATTTCTTGTAAATAAGACTCTAATTGCATCGGCATGTGGTAATGGATCACAAAACGGATATTTTCTTTATTTATTCCCATACCAAAAGCACTTGTAGCACAAATCACATCTAATTGCCCATGAATATATTGTTGTTGTATTAAAATTCTTTGTTCCTGGTCCAATCCTCCATGGTAGGCCATTGTATTGCTAATCCCTTGGTCGACTAAAATTGAGGCCATTTGCGCAGCAACTTTTTTACTTGAAAAATAAATAATTCCAGGCTTTTGTAGCTGTTTCACTAACTCTAACATTCGTGCCTGTTTGTCGTGGTAATCGTTAACTCTTTCTACGAATAAAGCAATATTTGGACGATCAATTGTAGATTCTATTTTGTTCATATCTTGTATGTTAAGTGATTGAACAATATCATCCCTTACCTTTTTTGTTGCTGTTGCAGTAAGTGCAAGCGTAAGTGGATTTCCCAGTTTCCCCCGTACTTCTCCGAGTTTAGAGTAGTCTGGACGAAAGTCGTAACCCCATTGTGAAATACAATGCGCTTCATCTACTACAAATAAGGCGATTGATAATTCTTGAAGTTTGGCGAGAATTGATTGAACACCTAACATCTCAGGTGAGATGAAGATATATTTATATTTATTTAAATTACGTAAAGCCTGATGTCTTTCGTTAGAGCTTAAAAAGGAATTTAATCCTATTACTCGTTTCTCACCAAACTTCATCAATTGCTCTACTTGATCCTGCATTAAAGAAAGTAACGGAGAAATGATTAATATTTGGCCGTCAAGACAATAACCTGGAAGCTGATAACACATCGATTTCCCCGTTCCTGTTGGTAACATTGCCAATGTATGTTTACCGCTAAGAATGGATGAAATAACCTCCTTTTGGCCTTTTCGAAACATTGGATAACCGAAGTACTTTTTCAAAAGCAGTTCTAATTCCATGATTGATCACCATTTCTTGCTAGCACAAGCCTGATTTTAAAATAAGATGTAGTTGGCAATTTACTCCTAATTAATTTTAATTGCCTAGTCCCACATAAATGGGAAATTCCCATTACCTTTTCCTGAATTTCTTGATCCACATAAGGGTCAATCGAAAATTCATCTATGTTCAGAGCAAATTCAACAAGATGATCCTCAATAGTGCTATTTTTTAGATGTCGAATAGCAGAAATTTGTTCTATAGTAAAACCTTGATTAAGTAGTTCCCACGTTTTACGGGCCGAGACAGTTAAGTTGCTATGATCCATTAAATCTACAAGTAGGGTTGATAACAATTTAAATCGATTAGGATCACTTTCAATCATTCGGATGATATAGTGAAGAATGTTAAGAAATTCTATCTGATAATTAATTGGGCTCATTTCTAATTTTTTTGTAGCTTGTAACGTGGTTAATCCAATTTGTCGATATCCTGTTAATCGAAATACAAGAACAGCTGGATTAATATTCTTAGCTCCATTTAAACATTCTACAAGCTCTGAATAGAGTGTTTTCCCCAAAAACTCTCGAGGCAGTGAGTTATCCTTTAATAGGCGTTTTAACCATCTATGAACTTCCTTATTTTTTTGGATAGGAATGTATCTTGACTCTTGATAGGTTAAATTTGAAGTCACTTGGGTGAGCAATGACAACCTTTCCCAGACCACTGGTGATATATGATGATATTTCCATCCATTCAAATATTTTGGTGGATTAAATTTTTGCAAATACTCTGAACCCAATGAACTTATTCTATAGGCTTGGTCGTTACATGGTTCCACCCATTTTTTATCGAGTAAACGTTTGAAAATTATATCAAACGTTTCACGTGTTAATGGATCTAAAACACGAAAATAATTCTTTAGAGAAAATAAATGGGCATCCTGAATAGTTTGGGATGATTTTTTCCCATTAAGTAAATGAT
>JAQSXG010000116.1 GCA_029256785.1 Neobacillus sp. | reverse complement strand
CGCGGCCAACCTTTTCGATAGGATGATTATTTTCGCTACGATTGATTGCATTAAATTGTGGACGATTGGCTTGATTTTCCAAGATCCAGCCTTTGGCAAATACACCCGTTTGAATATCGGTTAAGATATCTTTCATCCGTCCTTTAGTGTCAGCATCGACTACGCGAGGTCCTGATACGAAATCTCCCCACTGAGCTGTGTCAGAGATAGAATAGCGCATGTTTTCTAATCCTCCTTCATATAGAAGGTCAACGATTAATTTTAATTCATGTAAACACTCAAAGTAGGCAACCTCCGGCTGATAACCTGCTTCAACAAGTGTTTCGAAGCCTGCTTTAATTAGTGCGGTTGTTCCACCGCATAATACAGCTTGTTCTCCGAATAAATCTGTTTCTGTTTCTTCTTGGAAACTTGTTTCTAATACACCTGCACGCGCAGAGCCAATTCCTTTTGAGTAGGCTAGGGCAAGATCACGTGCGGTTCCAGTGTAGTCCTGATAAACAGCGTAAAGGGCAGGAACTCCAGCACCCTCTGTATAGGTACGGCGTACTAAATGTCCTGGACCTTTTGGTGCTACAAGGAATACATCAACATCTGAAGGAGGGACAATTTGATTAAAATGAACATTGAAGCCATGAGCAAAGACTAACGATTTGCCTGCTTGAAGGTATGGTTTGATACTTTCTTCATAGATCTTCGGTTGGTGCTCATCTGGAAGAAGCACCATAATTACGTCTGCTTGGGCTGACGCATCAGCAACAGTAGTTACTGCAACTCCGTCTTCAACCGCTTTATCCCAAGACTTCCCAGGGCGTAACCCAACAACGACATCAAAGCCGCTTTCTTTTAAATTCAGAGCATGTGCATGGCCTTGTGAGCCATAACCGATAATTGCGATTTTTTTCCCTGTTAAAACTGCCTCTTGAATATCACCGTTATATAGTACTTTTGCCATTATGAATCATCCTTCCAAATTTGAATTATTTAATTTGTGAGTAAGTAGTAAGTTCGTTTACTTGTGGTTGATGCCCCCTTAGGAAGGCGGTTAATCCTGTTCTAGCAATCTCTTTAATACCATAGGGACGAAGTAACTCGAGCAAGGCATCAATTTTTTCCGGACGTCCTGTAATCTGGATGGCTAGGCTATCTTTGCTGACATCAATGATCAAGGCACGGAATGGATCAATAATTCCATTGATTTCGCTGCGAAGGTGACCGCTACCTGCTACTTTAATTAAGGCAAGCTCCCTGGCAACAATTGCTTTATCCGTAATATCGGAAACTTTTAAAACATCAATCTGCTTATTTAATTGTTTGGTTACCTGTTCGAGGCGCTGCTCATCTTCGACTTCAACGACAAGGGTCATCTTTGAAATTCCCTCGGTTTCGGTTGGTCCAACTGAAATACTTTCAATATTAAACTGGCGCCTTTGTAACAACCCAGTGACCCGATTTAAGACTCCGCTTCTGTTTTGAACGGTTGCGGTTATGATTCGTTTCAAAATGGTTTCACCCCAATCATTTCATGTATTCCCTTGCCAGGTGAGATCATCGGGAAAACTTTTTCCGATTGAAGAACTCGGCAATCCATCAGAACGGGTCCATCATAAGCAAAAACCTCTGGAAGCTTTGTAATGAGTTCTTCCTGGCTTTCAATTTTCATGCCTCTAATATGATAGCTTTCGGCAAGCTTTACAAAATCTGGCTGTGTTTGAAGAATCGACTCAGAAATGCGATTTCCATGTAAGAGTTCTTGCCACTGACGAACCATACCTAGTGCACCATTATTAACGATGATAATTTTGACAGGCAGGTTCTGTTCATAGATAACGGATAATTCCTGCAGTGTCATCTGAAAGCCGGCGTCACCAACGATTGCAACAACTGGACTTTCAGGTTCAGCGAATTGGGCTCCAATTGCAGCAGGGAAGCCGAAACCCATTGTTCCAAGTCCGCCAGAGGTGACCCAACGATGCGGTTTATTAAACGAATAGAATTGGGCTGCCCACATCTGGTGTTGACCCACATCCGTTGTAACAATTGCTTCACCACCTGTAACCTTATGAATCGCTTCAATTAACCATTGTGGTGACATTCCCTCTTGGCTGTGTTTATACCAAAGTGGGTAATCTTGTTTATTTTTATTTAATGTTGCCAGCCAATCCTCATGTTTGGGAGATTCTGCTGTCTGATTAATAAGTTCTACCAATGCTTCCTTCGAGTTAGATACAATTGGTATAGATGTTGGTACATTTTTACCGATTTCAGCAGGGTCAATGTCGATATGAGCGACACTTGCAGTTGGTGCAAAATGCTTTAAATTTCCTGTTAGTCGATCGTCGAATCGAGCACCGATATTTATTAGCAAGTCACATTCATACATCGCCATGTTAGCGGTAAAGGTTCCGTGCATTCCACCCATTCCAAGGGAGAGGGGACTGTTGGCCGGAAAGGTTCCTAATCCAAGCAGAGTTGTTACTACTGGGATTTGGTGTTTTTCCGCAAATGCCGTTAATTCATCCGACGCCTTCCCATGAAGAACTCCAGCTCCTGCAAGTATCACTGGCTTTTTAGACTTGGCAAGTGCATCTGCTAATTTTTTTATCTGCAATGGATTTGGCTTGAGTGTCGGCTGATATCCTGGAAGATAGATGGTAACCTCTTCAGGTTCTTCGGTTAACACTGAAGCAGAAATATCCTTTGGAATATCGATAAGAACAGGACCTGGGCGACCAGTAGATGCTATATGAAAGGCTTCCTTTACGATTCTTGGTAAGTCAGAAACAGATTGTACTTGATAATTGTGTTTTGTTATCGGTGTTGTAATCGCCATAACGTCTGCTTCTTGAAAGGCATCTGTTCCGATCACACCACGTGCAACCTGCCCAGTGAAAACCACAAGTGGTAAAGAATCCATCATTGCATCAGTTATTCCAGTAACCAAGTTCGTCGCACCAGGACCTGAAGTGGCAATAACAACCCCTGGTTTGCCGGTAATTCGAGCAAAACCTTCCGCAGCATGGATGCTACCCTGTTCGTGACGGAAGAGGACGTGCTTAATGGAGTCCCTTGCCCGATAAATCGCATCGTAAATTGGCAGGACAGCACCACCCGGATACCCAAATATGGTATCAACTCCTTCTGTAATTAATAAATCAATGAGAAGGTCTGCACCAGTTTTTGGTGCCGTACTGGTTTGATATTCCAGCTTAGCTTCTACTTTCACGTCATAATCCCTCCTTGTGGATGTTTGAATATTTTGATAAATAAACCAATACCTTTAGTTAAAACTGAATTTATGAGTATGAAAGGAATAGTCGTTGATGATGTTCTACATAGTAAAAAAGGCCTTGTTCTCTCCGAATAAACTGCAATGCTGTCTGTTCAACAACGCAGTTATATTTCGGGGAGAAAAGACCTTCTTTTCTCGGTACCACCCGTTTTGCAGCATTCTTACAAATACTGCCTTATGAAGCGATTAACAAAATTGATTAATCGTTTCTTTTGGTAACAGGTGTACTTTAAAGGTGCACCCGATTGAGCCTAATTAGTTAGTCTGTTCAGCTCAACACTCAGGGATGATGTCGGAATAAGTTGTATTACTGGGCTTCCAGCAACCCCAGCTCTCTGAAAATACAGTTTCTTATTCCTTTATTCCCGTCATCGATTTTGATATTAAATTTTAGGCTGTGTTAAATTTGGCTGTTGATTTGCGCTCCAGGCACTTCGCTTTCCGCGGGCGGTCCGGGGAGCCTCCTCGGCGCTAAAGCGCCTGTGGGGTCTCCCCAGCCCCGTCCTCCCGCAGGAGTCTCGTGCCTTCCGCTCCAATCAACAGAGTTATATATCAACAATTACCTTTAACTCAGCCAAATTTAAAAAGTTATTTCTATGAAAGTCTTTAATCTCGGCGATTGGAAGGGCGCCTAATCCCTAGGTAGATTAAAGTATCATAAACTTTTAGAATTTCATGATTCCGCCGGTATTAGCAGAGGTGACGAGTTTTGCATATTTTGCTAAATAGCCAGTTTTGATTTTTGGCTCTGGTTTTATCCATGAATTGCGTCTTTCTGTTAATTCCTCCTCATCAACGAGAAGTTCAATCGATCGTGCTGGTAAATCAATAAGTATTTTGTCGCCATTTTTTACTAGAGCAATAGGACCACCTTCGGCTGCTTCTGGTGAAATATGACCGATTGAGATTCCACGGCTAGCGCCAGAGAAACGGCCATCGGTAATTAAAGCAACCTCTTTACCTAAGCCACGGCCCATAATAGCAGAGGTAGGAGCAAGCATTTCCGGCATTCCTGGTCCGCCTTTTGGACCCTCATAGCGTATAACAACCACATGACCCGCTTGAACGGTACCGTTATTAATCTTTTCTTGTGCTTCTTCTTGCGATTCAAAAACAATCGCTTCACCCAAGAAGGTTGTAATGGAAGGGTCAACTGCACCAACTTTAATCACACTGCCATCTGGTGCAATGTTTCCATAAAGAATGGATAAACCACCGACTGGGCTGTATGGATTGTCTTTACTACGGATGACATTTTCGTTTGTGATTGTTGCCTCTTTCACATTTTCAAAAAGCGTTTTTCCGGTAATCGTTAAGCAGCTATCGTGTAAGGCACCCTCAACTTTGTACAGTTCATTGATAATGGCACTAACTCCACCTGCGTAATGAATATCTTCCATTGAATAATCGGAAGCTGGCATAATCTTGGCAAGATATGGAACTCGTTCTGCTATCTTGTTAATTTCACGTAAATCATATTCAATACCCGCTTCATGGGCGATAGCCAGTGTATGGAGGACCGTATTGGTTGAGCCACCCATCGCCATATCAAGTGCAAAGGCATTATCAATTGCTTCGCGTGTAATGATGTCACGCGGGCGAATGTCTTGTTTTATTAATTCAACTAAATGCCGTGCAGCTTGACGAATCAATTCATGTCTTTGATCGGAAGTGGCAACAATCGTCCCGTTACCAGGAACCGTCATCCCTAATACTTCCATCAAACAGTTCATCGAATTGGCGGTAAACATTCCCGAACAGGACCCGCAAGTTGGACAGGCATTTGTTTCGATTTCGAGTAATTGCTGTTCTGTCATTGAACCACTATGGTAAGCACCAACACCTTCAAATACGGAAGTGAGGGAAAGATTCTTTCCAGTTGTCGGCGAAACGCCTGCTTCCATTGGACCACCTGAAACAAATACGGATGGAACATTGGTTCTAGCCGCAGCCATTAACATTCCAGGTGTGATTTTGTCGCAGTTCGGAATATAGAAAACTCCATCGAACCAGTGAGCATTGATTACTGTTTCTGCACTATCCGCAATAATTTCTCGACTTGGTAGGGAGTAACGCATTCCAATATGCCCCATCGCAATCCCATCATCAACGCCGATTGTATTAAATTCGAAGGGGATACCGCCAGCTTCACGGATCGCTTCTTTTACAATTTCACCGAAATGATTAAGGTGTTTGTGGCCAGGAATAATTTCAATGAATGAGTTACAGACACCGATAAATGGTTTTTCAAGATCTTTTACTGTTACCCCAGTTGCATATAATAGGCTACGGTGGGGAGCACGATCAATCCCCTTTTTAATCATATCGCTACGCATTTTCTAATCTCCTAACCGACAATGGCGTGATTGGTTGTGGATGGATAGCACGCGACACCGTCTGTTGTTACAATTTTCCTAAATTCTTTTAAAAGGTTATTTGTTACTTCTCCAGGTTTTCCTTCACTAATTTTCCGTCCATCTACATCAATTACAGCAATAACCTCGACAGCAGTTCCGGTTAAGAACACTTCATCAGCAACGTAAACATCATGTCTTGTAAAAGGGGATTCTCGAACTTCATAACCAATTGCTCGTGCCACATCAATGATTGCGTTGCGAGTAATTCCTTCAAGAGCTCCCAGATAAACAGGTGGGGTATAGATAACTCCATTTTTTACAATGAAGATGTTGTCCGCTGAACCTTCTGTAACATACCCTTGATCATTGAGCATTAATGCTTCTTGGACACCAGCTTGATTGGCTTCCAATTTTACAAGAATATTATTTAGATAGTTTAGTGATTTCACTTGTGGACTTAGGACATCCGGACGATTCCGTCTGCTTGCAACGGATGCAATTTTAATTCCACGTTCGTAGAATTCCTTTGGATAAAGCGCTAATTGTTCTGCAATAATAATGACGTTAGGTTTCGAACAGGAAGAAGGGTCTAAACCAAGATTTCCTTTACCTCTTGAGATAACGACACGGATATATGCGCTATCTAGTTGATTTTTCCTAATCGTTTCAACGATTAATTGTGTCATTTCTTCTTGTGAATAAGGAATTTGTAGCATAATGGATTGTGCTGACTCAAATAGCCTCTTTAGGTGGGCGTCAAGTCTGAAAACATTTCCGCTATAAACGCGAATACCCTCAAATACTCCATCACCATATAAAAAACCATGATCATAAACTGAAATAACAGCATCCTCTTTCTTGACGAATTCTCCGCCAAGGAAAATCCATTGACTTCCCAACCTAACCACTCCCTTTAGTGATAACCCCATTGAACATTTTGAACTATTTGATTACTCTTTACTTTTATATTTTCAGTAATCATACAACCAATCTAATTCTTGGTCAATACAAAAATCTGATAATTCAAAACAATCAAATAAATTGTTAGCGTTTTCATTCCCTTTAAATTAAGGTTAGTGTAAGAAAAAAAGTTTTGAAAAATTTTTTTGAAGAGATAAAAGTAGATTGTTACGAAAGGAATTCACGAGGAGTTTCTACTATAAATAACCAATAAATAGGGAAATTTGTTAATAGTTATGGATGTTTTAATTTTTTCTGGATGAGCTTGATTCTACCTGAATTTAGCGAGATATTCATAAACTTCACGTAAATTTTTATATCCGAGAGAAATAGCTAGCTTTATGTAGTAGCTCCAAATCTGTGAGGTCATCATGGCGTCACCGAGAGCATGATGGCGATTTTTTATTTCAATAGCGCAATGGTTACAAACCTCTTCTAGTGGCATGGATTTTATTGCTGGGTTCGTTAAACGAATGAGAAATGATGTATCGATGATTCGGTGTTCAAATCTAGTACGTAACAAATCCCAGGTCATTTTTTGCATAAAAGATTGTTCATGCTTGGCATGGTGGGCGACTAAACAAGAGTTATTTACAAATTTCAGAAACTGAATGAGCACATCTGATGCAATGGGTGCGTTTTGTAGCTCACAATCCTGGATATTGGTTAACATTGAAATCTCTTCTGATAATGGAACATGGGATCTTACGAGCGAATAAAAGGTATCTTTGTCTTTGATTTCCATTCCTTTCATTTTGACGGCACCTATAGAGATGACTTGATCTCCTTTTTCAGGATGAAAGCCTGTTGTTTCTAAATCAAAAATGACAACAGTTAGTTCGTGGAGAGGGGTTTCAAGACTGTTTTGTTCTTTCATTTCTTTTTGTAGCTGCCTTATGAATGATATGTTTTGGGGGTTTACTTTGCCTTGAACTCCAGCATAGATGCCTGAACCTAGTTTTCCGGAAATTTGTCTAAAATAGTGAATCATATCATTCATCCCCATGGTTATCCACCTTCTCTACTAAATTTTTAACAAAACGATAAAGTGCCAAACCGTTTTTTAGTATCTCCTTGACTTCATTCTTCTGCATTTTTGATAGAGTGCCGATCCGTAAATAATGGCCGGACTCATAATTTTTGTTATCGCAATGTGCTAAACGGTAGTTAAGTAGCTTTAAGAACTGTTGCTTATATAGTTCTTTAGTGGATGTCTTGATAAGTCTATCTGGGATGCTGTCTAAACGTAATAGGGTGGATGTATCAGTGATATTTTCTTTAATGGCTAATAACCGAGCTGCATTCACATAAGGGAACAGCGCCGTTTCCTTTATATTAAGTAAACCGGCATGTGGGCCGTGGGTTTCCACTAGTACTTGACCTAACACACCCATGCCTTTCTTAAGATGTAACGTATTCGTGAGGACCCTTTTTAAAAGTGGACCGTTATGAATCGATTGATAGACTAAATGCTTTAAGTCTTCTATATATTTTTCCTCACCATACATGGATCGTCCGTCTATAAAAATTAATAGTTGGCGAATCGATTCCCAAGTTGAATCTTGAATCCATCTTGATAACTGTTGCTGCCATTCTGATAGTGATTTGCACCAAAGTGGCTTGCTAGACATTACTGCTCCATCACAATAATCGTACCCAGCGATTTGCAGTCCCTCTGATATTTCCTTTCCTAAATCTAAGAAATAGTCTTTTATTTCGTCACTTTGTTGTTCATAAATAATCCCGTGATCTTGATCGCTCCAAATGGACTGTTCAAATCGTCCAGCACTCCCCATTACAAAAAATGAAAAGGAGCAGGGAGGAGGTCCGTTTCTTACCTCGATTCGATTAACTGACAAATCAATAACCTTGGTGATGACTCTATCATGAAGTAAGTTCAACTTAAAATGGTCATTTATTACCGCTGGTATTTGTTGGTCACGATAACTCCTAATTTCTTCATATTTCACATGAATCACCTTTTCTTTAAAAAGACATACTTCCCATGCCTCAATAGGGATGGGAAGAAGGGGATAAAGATAGAATATTAGGCGTTAAGCTTTGGTTCTGCATGGCCTATTGTTGGTTCTGTCTTTACCATTTCAGGGTAACCATAGCTTCCGTGTTCGCTTATGTCAAGACCAATAATTTCTTCTTCTTCAGTCACTCGTAATCCACCCATCACTGATTGCATGATCTTTAAAAGGATAAAGGCTACAACAAAAGCAAATGCTCCAGAGCTGACAACACCTAGTGCTTGAACTCCAAGCTGATGTAAGCCACCACCGTAAAATAATCCGGGTTGGCCGACTGTGGCTAACTCTGGTGTTGCGAAGAAACCGGTAGATAATGTTCCCCATATTCCCGCCGCTCCGTGAACAGAAATGGCAGCAATCGGATCGTCAATCCCTTTACTTTCAAAGAAACGGATACTGTAAAATACAAGCACTCCTGCTACAAAACCGATTAGAACGGCTGCCCAAGTTTCAACAAAAGCACACGAAGCGGTTATGGCAACTAAGCCTGCAAGAGCACCGTTTAACATCATCGGTACATCGGCTTTACCTAATACAATCCAAGATATAATCATGGCTGCCACAACACCTGCACCTGCAGCAAGGTTGGTATTGATGGCTACAAAGCCGAAGAACGCGCCATCAACAGAAATGGTACTGCCTGCGTTAAATCCAAACCAACCCACCCATAAAATTAAAACACTTAGTGCTGTAAATACTTGGTTATGTCCTGCGAGATTATTTGCAGAACCATCTTTATTGAATTTTCCAATTCGAGGTTTGAGGATAATCGTTGCAGCTAATGCAGCCATCGCTCCTGTTAAGTGCACAACGGTTGATCCGGCGAAGTCTTGTTTGCCGTGTTCAGCTAACCAGCCGCCGCCCCAGATCCAGTGGGCAATGGGAGGGTAAACAATGACGGAGAAAAGTACTGCAAATACGAGATAGGCACCTAATTTTGCTCTTTCAGCAAAACCTCCGAATGCAATGGTTAGGGAGATACCTGCAAATGCTAATTGGAATAAAAAGAAGACGGACCCGGAGAGTCCTAAGCCCTCCACTTCATACCCAGAGTAAAAAAAGTCGGATAATCCAATGAGTGGATTGCCTTCACCGAAGATTAATCCATAACCGACTGCCCAAAACATTAAAGAGCCAATACCAAATGTAAGGATTGTTTTCCCTGCAATATGCCCAGCGTTTTTCATTCTGGTGGAGCCTGTTTCTAGAAGAATGAATCCACCCATCATTAGAATGACGAGTACCGCTGCTATCATTACCCATAAACTATTCATTAAAAATAAAGTATCCATTCATTTTCCCCCTTATAAGTAATGTTAATTTTCTTAACATTCAATTTATACTTTGTATTCTTACATGAAAATGAAATGGTATCTACAATCATGTTAGTTTTCCTAACATGGAAATTTAAAAGTCTAGTTAGATTCCAAATAAAAAACCCACTTCAGTTAAGAAGTAGGTCCTTTTCGTAGTCCAAATTGGGCGTTTAGTTGTCCTTGAATCATTTTCCTGCGAATATCTTTCTGATTTTGTTCCTTCTGAGAACGAAGCATTTCTTTCCTAATTTCATGTGTTTGGACGCCATCCTCTATTTTGTTGGCGATTTCCACCAATAACTCTACATCAGAAAAGGAATACTTTCGGCTTCCGCCTGAAGATCTCTCGGGGAAGATTAATTTTCGTTCTTCATAATAACGGATTTGTCTTTCGGAGAGACCGGTAAGATCGCGAACAACACCAATGGTAATTACCTTTTTATCTTTGTATGAAGCTTCATTTGCCATATTATCCCGCTCACCACACTTTACAGTGATTGTTTACTATATTACTATATGTTTATTTTTCTCAAACGTTTAGGTTCCAGGACTAAGTTGTGAAGTTTTTAGAAGATAACAGGATAGGTGGCTAACCGTATTCTTTAAGAGGATAGACCTTTTTATATAGGTCTTCCAACTCACTTAAAGTA
>JAQSXG010000115.1 GCA_029256785.1 Neobacillus sp. | reverse complement strand
TCCTCGGAAACTTCAAAATCTATCTGTTTCCTAACTATATATATGTTTAAGGAAATAAAAGGTACTAAACAATAATGGCAAAGTGATCCAATTGGTTAGCGTAAGAATCGACTTTATTTTCTAAACTTTGTTGCTTTATGAATGTCCTTCTAAATGATACAATGAATAAACTATATAAAACGTAGAAGTTTTTCTTAGATTAGAATTTTACAATAATAATAGGTGTGATGGAATTATGCAGAGAAAAAAAGCAGCAATCATCTTTATTTCCGTTTTATTATTTGTAGGCTTTTTTCTTTATTTACTTCAGCCAGACCGTAACCAAGAGAAGGTCGAAAGTGTAAAGGCGATTGCTTCAAATAATCAAGCAAAAATAGAAAAAACAGTTGAAACCACGGCTGAACCTGCGAAAGCGGAAGACGAGGTAAAAGCAGAGAATGAAAAATCAATTACTGAAGAAATTAAGGCAAAGGTTAGGGAAGTAGTAGAGGGTGCATTAGATTTATTCAAAAAAGATCAAAAAATCGTGGCCATTGGCGATTCTCTGACCGAAGGTATTGGGGACGAAACAGAGAACGGCGGATATGTGGGCATTCTTAATCATACGTTTGAAGACAATAACTTAAATATTACCGTAGAAAATTTCGGAAAAAAAGGGAACCGATCAGACCAATTACTAAAACGTTTGGAAAAAAAAGCGATCTCCTCAGCAATTGAAGAGGCAGATATTGTCCTCATAACCATTGGTGCGAATGATATTATGAAAGTACTAAAATCAAATTTTATGAATGTCACGATCGAACCCTTCCAAGAAGAAAGATTGGCATATATAGAGCGATTAAAAGCCATTATTAATAAAATAAATCAGTTGAACCCCGAAACAAAAATTTATCTAATTGGTTTTTATAATCCATTTGAACAGTTCTTTGGTGAAATAAAAGAACTTGATATGATTATAGACAATTGGAATGAAGCAGGGAAATCACTTACTGACGAATATGAAAATTTGGGGTATATCCCAACAAAAGACTTATTTAGTAATACGAACATTTCTTTATTGGCAGATGATAAATTCCACCCAAATACAAGCGGATATAAACTGATAGCCCAGCGAGTTCTAGAATACCTGAAAGAATCCGATGTGGAAAATGATATCAATGAAGTCGAAATAGAATCTTGATTAAGCAAAATAGATTAATTGGATGGGGGGGAGGGTTGTTATTTTAAAAAGGAAAATAGTAACTGCAATTCTTAGTAGACAGAAAAACGCAGAAGGTGTTAAACCTCTGCGTTTTTCTATGGAGTTTTGCGCAAAAACTACCTAGTCCAATTTATTTCCCCTCATTAAGCTCTCGAACTTTTCCATTTCTGGATCCTTCTTTGGCTTAAAATTGAAGGGGTTTCTCTCTAGCGCGAATTCGACATTGGTTTCCACTTGAATGCCCATTGATGAGCCAGAAGTGGCAGTCGGGTCATTAATGATTCCTTCTTTTTCTCCATCAAAATGTGGAGTAGCTTCAACATGTTGATTTTCATTATCACGTGGCATCTAATCATCTCCTTTATGTTAATATTTCAAAAAGGAGGGGGAGCTATTCAAAAGCTTCGTTTGCAGAAGTTCTTCTTGGGGTTTATGAAGGCCAACTCGCCTGGTTTTACAAATGGAGTTATCCTTCATCGGTGTCATGAAGGCCAACTAGTCATATACTACAAACGGAGTTGTCCTTCAGATAACCTACGACAAATGTTTTATCACTTCTGAAACAGTCGTCCTAACTGTTCCTTCTCCTCAACCGACAGGATCTTTTCTGCCAGTGGAAACAGTACTTTTTCTTCTTTAGCGAAGTGTTGTGTTAAGGTTGCGTGAGCTTGAACGGCACTAACAGTAATCCATTGAGCTTCGTCTTCATTAATGGCCGTTCCCTTCGCAGAAGCTTCCTTCAGAAAATCCGCAAGATGCTGTTCCGCTTTGTCATGTTCCTGCTCCATCACTTCAATAGTTCTGTCATCATCACTTAGATGCTGAAGCATCAAGGGAAATAGACCTTCCTCCTCACGTTTGGAATGTTGCTTCAGCTTAGCAGTAAAAGCTGAAACCTGTTCGTACAATTCTGCAAATAGTTGAACTACAACTGGACCGGAATCACATTCTATCTCTTCAGTGAGTTCATAAAAAAGGTCCATATCCTCCCTTAACGACACATGCTCGTCGATTAATTGCTTTAGCGCGGCGCTGAATACAACGTTCGTAGTCTCCATTCTAAAATCTCTCCTCTATTTTACTATACCCATGATGGCAAAGGTAGCTTCCGCTTTTGTTTAAAGCATACCTCAAATGGTTTGGAAAATTGGTGATGACAATCACATGAAAAAAATCAATGGGCTTTCCTGTAGAAAAGGACTATGAAAAGAATACATACAGAAATTTGAATTGGAGATAAATAAATAGAATGATCTTTAGAACTGGAGGCAAGAAAGTGGACGAAATGCATAGGGATTCTCAATCAACAGGGACGGGTGAAAGCACGGCTTCATTAACCAATCGCCTAGCTTATCCTGTAAGAGATAATCAAAATATATAAAATGGAAGGTATCTGGTGCTTTATTAAGTAGAAGTAAGCAGGAGGCGGAAAAATGGCTATTGTTGATATTACGGTTATTCCGGTTGGGACAGGCACACCAAGTGTTAGTGAGTATGTAGCTGAAATACAAAGAGTTTTCCATAAATATGAAGGAAGGGTAAAATACCAATTAACTCCAATGAGTACGTTAATAGAGGGTGATATACCATTGTTACTAGAGGTAGTACAGGAAATTCATGAAGTTCCATTTCAGAAGGGCATAAAGAGAGTTTGTACCAATATTCGAATTGATGACCGACGCGACAAGGAAAACACAATGGAACGAAAGTTGCAATCAGTACAGGATAAATTATAGTGTAATCGAAGGTTGGGAGAAGCCCAACCATTTCTTTTATAGAAACCTGTAAAACCAATGATTCGTTCGCATCCTTTCTTTTTGTATTATTTCTAAGTATCCTTATAGGTAATTGGAACAAATGGAGGATCTGTTCATGAAAAAAATATTTGCGGATGTCATTCAGTTTCGTGGCACACATTATGAAATTGGTTTGAAACAAGGAATATTGCTTAAGGATTCGATTCTGGTGAAAAACCGTGAGCGGCAATGGAAAGTTAGAAAACCTCGTTTTAGAATCGATATTGACGAGACAAAACAAGTTTTTCAACGAATAGCACCAAAGGTCTGGGAAGAGTTTCTAGGTTTGCAAGATGCGTTGGAGTGGTCAATGGATAGAGTACTACTAGAATTTGGTGGGTATAGGGTCAACATTAATCCCTCAGGATGTTCGATAGTTGTTGGGGAAAATTACATGATTCGTAATTATGATTATCACCCAAAAACCTATGACGGGCGGATGCTCCTTTTTCAACCAACGGACGGTGGGTATTCGACGATCGGTCTTAGTCAAAAAATCACCGGCAGGAGTGATGGCATGAATGATAAAGGGTTAAGTATGGGTTATACGTTCATGAACCGGAAACGTCCGGGTGATGGTTTTGTCTGTTACATGATCGGCAGGCTCCTCCTTGAATATTGCGCCAATACCGAAGAAGCGATTGATTTGCTAAAAGAAATTCCCCACCGCGGTTCCTTTAGCTACTTGCTTTTTGACATCAACTCCACTATACCGAGTATTGTAGAGACGTCACCAAGAAGGGTTGAAGTGAGGCAGGGCTATACGTGCACCAATCATTTTAAAATCTTGACCGAGGAAAATCGCCGGGTGCTCGACGATTCGAAAAAAAGACAGCAAATGATGGAAGAAAATCATGTGCCTGGATTAAGTGGACTACAGGCATTCAAGCTTTTAAACGATACGGATAAAGGCGTATTCTCCAAACTATATGGCAGCTGGGCAGGGACGATTCATACATCGGCTTATTTTCCAAAAGAGGGAAAAGCGTGGCTGGCGCTTGGCGGCGATCAAGAACCAACCAAAGTTGATTTTTCCAAGTGGTTAGAGGGAAAGGACCTTTCAATTAACAGGGTTGAGGGGATGGTCGACACAGATATCCCTTTTGCCAATATGGAAACGGCAGATTGGTATCAGAAATAAACAGAAAAACAAACATAAATCTACACACCGTCCATCATCACGATGGGCGTTTTTTATTACTTTTTGTTGACGTAGAGATGGTATAATCGTACTAAGTGTATAATATTTTCTATTTTCTGAAAAAGTAGAAGTGAGGGAGGGATACAAATGGATGTAGAGAGTGTCAAAACGGTCCAGGAAACGGGGAGGGTCCCTGGCAGTCCAACGAACATACCAGTGAGAACGTGGCTCGTATTTATAATTTTTGGCTTAATCGGCCAATTGGCTTGGACAATCGAAAATATGTATTTAAATGTTTATATTTATAAAACGGTCACGTATGACCCTGACGCGATTGCGATTATGGTGGCAGCTAGTGCGGTGGTTGCGACGGTAGCCACGTTAACAATGGGAGCGCTTTCGGATAAACTTGGCAAAAGAAAAGTCTTTATGAGTCTTGGCTATATCATTTGGGGAGCTGCGATCATTTCATTTGGGTATGTCACAACCGATTCAATCTCAGCTATTCTACCTGGTGCAAATGTAATTGTAGCAACCGTAGCCGCTATTATTCTAGTAGATTGTGTGATGACCTTTATCGGTTCAACAGCGAATGATGCTGCCTTTCAAGCATGGGTAACTGATGTCACCACACCAGCTAATCGTGGAAAAGTAGAAGGGTTAATTGCGACCATGCCGCTTTTAGGTATGCTGGTAGTGTTTGGAGTACTCGATTCTTTTACACAACAAGGCGAATGGAAAACATTTTTCCTAATTATCGGTGTCATAGTGATACTATCGGGCTTCTTAGGGATGATTTTGATTAAGGACGGTCCCATTCAAAAGAAGGACTCCAATTACCTCCAAGATTTACTTCATGGTTTTAAACGATCAACCATCAAAGAAAACACCTTATTATACGTCATTTTTGCTGCAGTCTGTCTATTAGGAATTGCCCAACAAGTATTTTTACCTTATTTCATTATTTATTTTGAGTTTTTTATAGGAATTAAGGATTATGCTATTTTACTAGGACTTGTCTTACTTCTTTCTTCTATTATAAGTGTAATTGGCGGCAGGCTGGTGGATCGATATGGGAAAAAAAAGTTCTTACTGTCCTCATTGCTTTTTTACATAATCGGTATGTTTATCTTATTCGTGCTCGGTAGAACGATTTCTGGTGATTTGACACTGACCTTTATCTTTACCCTTATTTTTGCAGTCCTGATGATGGGCTCCTATTTGGTATCCATGGTTATATTGAATTCGATGGCAAGGGATTTACTTCCGAGGTCCTATATAGGTGTGTTTTCAGGGATTCGGATGATTTTCTTTATTTTGATTCCAATGGTGATTGGTCCATTTATTGGATCGACCGTCATTAACAACAGTCGTTCAACCTATGTTGATGCGTTTGGTGTTCTTCAATCTGTCCCTACACCAGAAATCTTTCTAGCTGGTTCGATCGTCGGTGTATTTGCGCTAATTCCAATCTATTATCTTATAAAAAGGATGGGTACTTATCATGAAACAATTCGAAATCAAAAATAAAGGTAACTTGCTAGATGAACATGGGCAGGTAACCCAGCCAGGGTATGCGAGGCAACTGATTCTTGATTATAACCGAGAAAGTATCAAAGCTTCCAAATGGAGAATAAAAGAGTGGGATTATTACTTTGTTGGAAATCAGGACTATGGTGTTGCGATAACGGTTGCTGACAATTCCTATATGGGATTAGTTGGTGCATTGTTTTTAGATTTTAAAAATCAACAGAAGATCAATGTTTCAAAGATGTTTCCGTTTCCATTTGGTAATTTGAATTTACCGCGCGAAAGTAGTACCGGAGATATTAACTATAAAAGTAAAAAAATATCCGTACACATTCAATCTTTTCCAACTCATAAACAGTTAAAGGTTCGAGTGCCAAACTTTGATGGTGGCAAACCCTTTGAATTAGATGTCAAGTTGCATTATCGAAATCAGGATACAATGGTGATTGCGACACCCTTTAAGGAAGATGAAAAGGCATTTTATTATAATCAAAAAGTGAATAATCTCGAAGCGATCGGCATGATGAAAATTGGTGATAAACAGGTTAATTTAGATCACAACTTTGGGGTGCTGGATTGGGGAAGAGGTGTCTGGACCTATGATAATACGTGGTATTGGAGCTCTGCCTCTGGCCAGCTTGAAGATGGTTCGCTATTTGGATTTAATCTAGGATATGGGTTTGGCGATACGAGTCAAGCTTCGGAAAATATGATTTTCTATCAAGGAAAAGCATATAAAATGAATGATGTGGATTTTGGAATACCAGATTCAAGTTTTATAGATCCATGGCATTTTACTTCGAGTGATCAAGCAATCGATTTAACGTTCACACCCATCTACGATAATCGGACAGATTTAAATTTGAGTGTACTTAGGCAGGATGCTCACCAAGTATTTGGTTTATTCAGTGGCCATGTCATCATCGATCAGGATAAAAAAATTGAAGTGAATAATCTTTTTGGATTTGCTGAAAAAGTCCGGAATAAGTGGTAGGTGAGGTCATGAATCAATTATATACGATTTGGGGAGAAAGCTTGGATCCAGATTATGTTCTGCAAGAGTATCCGCGGCCACAAATGAAACGGGATAGTTACCTGAACCTTAATGGTTATTGGGAGTATGCCATTAGTCAATCTGAAGAGGTAGACTGTTATGACGGGAAAATTCTGGTCCCTTTTTCGCCTGAAAGTGTTTTGTCCGGTGTGAATCGTGTCGTTACACCTGAGGATTATTTATTTTATTACAAAGAAGTGGTGTTACCTGAAAATTTTCGAAAAGAGCATTTAATCATTCATTTTGGTGCGGTGGATCAAATATGTGAGCTATGGATTAACGACCACTATGTGGGTAAGCATGTGGGTGGATTTACCCCATTTCAATTTATCATTAGCGAACAGGTAACAAGTGATTCGTTTTCGATTAAATTGCGGGTGAAGGATGTAACTGACACCAGTTACCACCAAACGGGTAAACAAAGAATAAAGCGAGGTGGTATTTGGTACACACCACAATCAGGCATTTGGCAAACGGTATGGTTAGAGAGTGTGCCGATGGATTATATTCGTTCATTGAAGCTAAGCTCTTTATTTGATGAGCAAAAAATAAACGTTCAGGTAGATAAAGTGGGCAACGGTCTCGTTAAGGTGGAGGTATATTTTAATGGTAGATTAGAAGGTTGTGCGGAGGGTGATAGGGAGGAGATTCTAATCCCCCTTCAACATTTGCATCCATGGACACCTGAAACCCCAAATCTTTACACAATCAAACTAGCCTTTAAGGAAGATGTAATCGAAAGCTATATTGGAATGAGGAATATTGAAAGGAAAAAAGATGCCCAGGGGATGTATCGCTTTTATTTGAATCACCAGCCCTATTTTCAGTCGGGAGTTTTAGACCAAGGCTATTTTCCCGATGGGTTATTAACTGCCCCTGCAGATGAAGCAATGATTTATGATATTGAAAAAATGAAGGAAATGGGCTTTAACATGCTGCGTAAGCATATTAAAATAGAACCGCTTCGATGGTATTATCATTGTGACCGTTTAGGCATGCTCGTCTGGCAGGACATGATTAATGGCAGCGAACGAGAGGATATTCTTTTTCATGGTTTCTTAGCCAATGTGGGAATACACTTAAAAGACCATCGACATAAGCTATTTGGCAGGAAAAATGAAACAGGCAGGAAGCAATTTCTTGTTGAACTGAAAGAAATGATCGATTATTTACAATCGATTACAAGCATTGTCACATGGGTTCCATTTAATGAAGCTTGGGGACAATTTGATGCTGCAAAAGTGGACCGATTAGTGAGAGAGCTCGATCACACGAGACTGATTGATCATTCAAGTGGATGGTCTGATCAACAGAGGGGGGATTACCATAGCAGACATATTTATTTTACAAAAATAAAGTTTACTAGTGAGGATGCAAAAAAGCGTATTATTGCATTAACTGAATTTGGTGGCTATAGTTTACCGCTAGAAGGACATCGATTTAATGAAGAGTCAATTTTTGGATATAAAAAGTATGATACAGAAGATAAATTAGTAGAGGCATACAGTAACTTGTATAAACAGCAAGTTCTACCGCAAATTCAAAATGGCTTGTCGGTATTAATCTATACCCAGCTTTCTGATGTGGAAGATGAAATAAACGGTTTTATAACCTATGACCGGAAAAAGCACAAGTTCCCAGTAGAGAAGGTACAGGAAATCAATGAGTTAGTTTATACCGAATTTTATAAGCAGTTTTAAAAACTCATTCCATTTTAGTTTCCTAGAAGGGAAACCGATAAATTCAATAAAATTTACACTAGTTAATCAATTTCTGTAGAAGAACCATAGCATTCCACCTATTTACTAGGGATGTTGTGGTTCTTTTTTGGTTGTAAATATCGAATGTTTAGAATATTGTTAGTATAACGCTTTCATAAAGTTAAGATTTTCTGTCTGGGAGGATGAATAAATGGCACAAAATGATATTGTTATTGTTAGTGGAGTGCGAACCCCAATTGCAAGGTATGGGGGAGCGCTGAAGGATATCAATTCAGGGTACTTAGCGAGCCATGTCATTAAGGAAGCTATAAGTAGGGCGAATATAAGCTCGGATTTAGTAGACGAAGTAATACTTGGGGAAGTCAGGCAAACGACCGAATCTTCGAATGTGGCGAGGGTTGCGGCGTTAAGGGCGGGATTACCTGAAACGACACCAGCATTTACAGTCAATCGTCTTTGCGCATCAGGAATGCAGGCAATTGCCTCGGCAGTCCAGCAAATTCAATCTGGCCAGGCTGAAATTATTGTCGCTGGAGGTACAGAAAGCATGAGCGGATCCCCTATATATTTGCGTGGATCACGATTTGGCGGTGACCGTTCCCATTTGGTCGACTCGAATACAGAGGCAGGACAGCAGCCAAAGGAAATTTACGGCGACAATCTTGTCATGGGTATAACAGCGGAAAATGTAGCAGAAAAATTTCAAATCTCACGAAATGATCAAGACGCTTTTTCGATTGAAAGTCAAAAAAAAGCAGCTGCAGCCATCCGCGAAGGAAGGTTCAAAGAAGAAATTGCACCGTATGAAATCAAAACTAGAAAAACCGTTCATTTGTTTGATACCGATGAACATCCTCGTCCGGAAACAACTCTAGACAAACTTGCGACATTAAAACCAGCTTACCGTAAGGACGGAACCGTTACTGCTGGCAATGCCTGTGGTCGTAATGATGGTGCGGCTGCGGTTGTTTTAATGTCGAGTGAAAAAGCAGCAGATTTGGGATTGAAGCCATTTGCTCGAATTGTCGATTGGGCTCAAGCTGGTGTTTCACCTGAGGTAATGGGTATTGGACCTGTTCCTGCAGTCAAAAAGCTTCTCAAGCATACAGGTAAATCGCTTGATGAGATCGATCTTTTTGAGCTTAATGAGGCATTTGCTTCGCAGGCTCTGGCATGCATCAACGAGCTTGGACTGGACCCTGAGAAAGTAAATGTCAATGGCGGTGCGATTGCACTTGGCCATCCTGTTGGAGCAACCGGTTCGCGTATTGTCGTCACACTAATGCATGAATTGAAGCGTCGACAATTTAAATATGGTATCGCGACGCTATGTGTTGGTGGCGGACAAGGTATGGCGATTTTAATAGAAAACCTTGAATAATAGAATGGTATGAAAGTAGAAAAAAACCATAGGAACCGCTCCTATGGTTTTTCATCGTCAATCATCGACACCTCATAAAGGTGACTTCGCATCTTAAAATACTTAAATAAATGAGAGGTAATCACCTTTAAAATCGCATAACCTGGTACGGCTAAAAGAATGCCGACGACTCCGAATAAATTCCCCGCTATGATAATAATAAAAATAATCGTGATCGGATGGATATGTAGGTTTCTACCCATAATTTGTGGGGAGATGAATTTCCCTTCAATTAATTGGACAATCGTCCAAACGATAATCAGTTTTAGTAACATGTACGGCGATGTGACGATCGCAATAATCAAGGCAGGTGCAATCGCAATAGCTGGACCTAGATAGGGAACCACACTTGTAAATGCAGCAATTAGGGCAAGAACAGGAGCATAATCTAGTCCGATGATTTCAAATCCGATAAACATAAGAAAGCCGATACAAAAGCTGACAATGATTTGTCCTCTAATATAAGAACTAATTTGCTTGTTCATTTCTTTTAGTACCGTAAATGTGTGCACACGCATAAATGTTGGTATGAAGCCGAGCATATAGTGGGGTAGTTTTTTTCCATCCTTTAACAAGTAAAACAAGATAAAAGGAACCGTAATGATGGCCATGACCGTTTTTGTAACCGATCCAATAAACGTCCCGACGCCGGTAAAGGTTGAGTTTAATATATTCGCGGATTGTTTGGAAAATTGGGTAGCTAAATCAGACACATTGATATTTAAGGTTTGTTGCACTTGATTAAGAAATTGACTTCCTATAAATTGCTCAATTAACATTTCCACGTCATTAACTAGGTTTGGAAAAC
>JAQSXG010000114.1 GCA_029256785.1 Neobacillus sp. | reverse complement strand
ATTGGTATGATCTTGGCAGTCCCAACCCTTGCTATCCTTAAAGTAGGCTTGATACATGCGAAAAATCACTTCATTGAGGGTAAAGCAAAAGAACCTGCTCCGTAATTGTGGTGAATATTGACAAACGATAGTTAGGTCGCTATAATCCACATATAGAATATTAGAATGAACATGTTGAAGGATCAAGTATGTTATAGTCCATCTTTGTAGAGAGGAGCTTCCACGGCTGGAAGAAGCTCTAGATGAAGGATAACAGAAAGCTAATCCGGAGTGCAGCTAACCACTGCCGTGATTGCCGCGTTAAGGCATTTTTGAGAGATGAATACAGATTTTTTGTGTTCATAATCAGGGTGGTACCGCGAGGCAAGTCTTCGTCCCTGTTAGGGATGAGGGCTTTTTTGTGTTCATTTTTTTAATAAGGCTCTTTTCTCGAAAAAGGATTATCCAAGTAGGAAAGTTTGAGAAAGAGCCTCTAATAAATGGGAGGCGACGAGAAATGAAATACCTGACTGGGTCAGAAATTAGAAAAATGTATCTCGACTTTTTTCAAGAAAAAGGACATGCTGTTGAACCAAGTGCACCACTTGTTCCGCATGAAGATCCGTCCTTGTTGTGGATCAACAGCGGTGTAGCAACATTAAAAAAATACTTTGATGGACGTGTCATCCCTGAAAATCCAAGGATTACAAATGCCCAAAAGTCAATTCGTACGAACGATATTGAAAACGTAGGTAAGACGGCTCGTCACCATACCTTTTTTGAAATGCTTGGGAATTTTTCAATTGGTGAATACTTTAAAGTGGAAGCCATTGAGTGGGCATGGGAATTTTTAACCGATAAAAAATGGATTGGCTGGGACCCGGAGCTATTATCCGTTACCATTCATCCGGAGGACCATGAAGCCTTTGAAATTTGGAACAAAAAAATTGGTATTCCCGAAGAACGAATCATTCGTCTAGAAGGGAACTTCTGGGATATCGGAGAAGGCCCAAGCGGCCCAAACACCGAAATATTTTATGACCGAGGTCCAGAGTATGGAGATGACGAAAACGACCCTGAAAACTATCCAGGCGGCGAAAATGATCGTTATTTAGAAGTGTGGAACCTAGTATTTTCACAATTTAACCATAATCCAGATGGGACCTATACACCTCTACCAAAGAAAAACATTGATACCGGAATGGGCTTAGAAAGAATGGCGTCTGTTGTTCAAAATGTGCCGACAAACTTTGACACCGATTTATTCATACCTACGATTCGGGCTACAGAAGAGATTTCTGGTGTGAAATACGGTGTAGATAAAGAAAAGGATATAGCATTTAAAGTTGTCGCTGACCATATACGTACCGTTGCTTTTGCGGTTGGTGATGGTGCATTACCATCAAATGAAGGACGTGGCTATGTTTTACGCCGCTTACTTCGCCGGGCTGTCCGTTATGCAAAACAAATCAACATTAATCGTCCTTTTATGTTTGAGCTTGTTCCTGTTGTTGGGGAGATCATGCAGGATTTCTATCCAGAAGTAAAAGACAAGGAAGAATTTATCCAAAAAGTTATTAAGAACGAGGAAGAACGTTTTCATGAAACGCTTCATGAAGGTTTAGCAATTCTTGGAAGTGTCATCAAAAAGGAAAAAGAAAAGGGGAGCGATACCATCTCCGGTTCTGATATCTTCCGTCTATATGATACCTATGGCTTCCCTGTTGAATTAACCGAGGAGTATGCCGGTGAAGAAGGCATGAAGGTAGACCACGATGGCTTTGTCAAGGAAATGGAAATGCAGCGTGAGCGTGCAAGAGCGGCAAGACATGATGTTGATTCTATGCAAGTTCAAGGTGGAGTCCTGGGTGATCTTAAAGTCAAAAGTGAGTTTGTCGGATATGGTGAACTTCAAACGAAATCCTCCGTCGTTGCTATTGTAAAAAATGGTGAGCTAATTGAGGAAGCAGGCACGGGTGAAGAGGTACAGCTTATTCTCGATATCACACCTTTTTACGCTGAAAGTGGCGGGCAAATTGCTGATAGTGGTTTGTTAGAGGCTGAAGGAGTTCTAGTAGCTGTTAAAGATGTTCAAAAGGCACCAAACGGACAAAATCTGCATAAAGCTGTGGTCCAATCAGGAGTATTGAGAACCGGCCATAGTGTAAAGGCAACTGTCAATCAAGAAAATCGAGTGCAAATTATCAAGAACCACACTGCAACTCATTTATTGCACCAAGCTTTGAAGGATGTCCTAGGTACTCATGTTAATCAAGCTGGTTCACTCGTACAAACTGATCGACTTCGTTTCGACTTTTCGCATTTTGGACAAATAAAGCCAGAGGAATTAGAAGAAATTGAAAAAATCGTTAACGAAAAAATCTGGAAGAATATCGAAGTGGATATTAGCTTAAAGCCTATTGTAGAAGCAAAGGAAATGGGAGCAATGGCGCTTTTTGGTGAGAAATATGGTGATATCGTTCGTGTCGTTAAGGTCGGAGATTATAGTCTTGAACTTTGCGGCGGTTGCCATGTTCCAAATACATCTGTTATTGGGCTATTTAAAATCGTTTCTGAGAGCGGAATTGGTGCCGGAACTAGGAGAATTGAAGCTGTTACAGGTGAGTCAGCTTACCAATTGTTAAATGAGCAAGTTAGCTTGTTTAAGGAAGCAGCTGAAAAATTGAAGACGAATCCGAAAGAGATGGTAAACCGGATTGAAGTATTACTGTCAGAAATGAGACAGCTTCAGCGTGAAAATGAGTCACTTTCGACTAAGCTAGGAAACATTGAAGCAGGAAATCTTGTCTCTAAAGTGAAAGAAATTGATGGAGTTACTGTTTTAGCAGCAAAGGTTCAAGCTGCTGATATGAATAATCTCAGAAATATGGCCGATGATTTAAAACAGAAGCTTGGTTCCGCAGTCATCATTCTGGGAAGTGCACATGATGGTAAGGTAAATCTTATAGCAGCTGTTACTAAAGACTTAATTGACAAAGGCTATCACGCTGGCAAGCTGATTAAAGAGGTAGCTACAAGATGCGGAGGCAACGGCGGTGGTCGTCCAGATATGGCACAAGCTGGCGGAAAAGACCCAGAAAAACTTGACTCTGCCTTACAATTCGTTGATGAATGGGTAAAATCAATTTGATAATGAAGCAAAGTAGTGTAAAATGAAGGTGACTAAACTAAGACTAGCAATGCAAAAGTGCTTCGGCACTTTTGCTAGACATACAATTATCTCCTCTACAAAAAAGCGAGGTGCAAGTTATGGGCTCATTTGATAAAACAATGAGATTTAATTTTCCTGAGGAACCCTTTGAACACGACGTCAAAGATGTTCTTTTTCAAGTTTATGAGGCATTGCAGGATAAGGGATATAATCCAATCAATCAAATTGTTGGTTATCTACTTTCTGGAGATCCTGCATATATTCCGCGTCATCGGGATGCTAGAAATATTATTCGAAAGCTTGAGCGCGATGAAATAATTGAAGAATTGGTTAAGTCCTATCTAAAACAGCAACGAGAGGGATAAGTAATGCGGATTATGGGATTGGATGTAGGTTCAAAGACAGTCGGCATTGCCATCAGTGACGAACTGGGTTGGACTGCACAAGGCATTAAAACTCTCAAAATTAATGAAGAAAAAAATCAGTTTGGTTTTGAGGAAATTGGGCAATTAATAAAAGAGTATGGTATAACAGTAGTAGTCATTGGAATGCCGAAAAATATGAATGGTACGATTGGCCCGCGTGGGGAAGCAAGCAAACAATTTGCCCAAGAAATTGAAAAACAATTTGCTGTTGATACTGTTTTGTGGGACGAGCGTCTGACAACAATGGCAGCGGAACGGGTTTTAATTGAAGCCGATGTGAGCCGAAAGAAACGTAAAAAGGTAATCGATAAAATGGCAGCTATGATGATATTACAAGGCTATCTTGATAGCAGAAATTAATGAGGTGAAGATAATGGAACACGGAGAAAATCAAATCACAATTATAGATGAAAAAGGAAATGAGCAACTTTGTGAAGTGTTGTTTACATTTGAATCAGAGGACTTTGGCAGATCCTACGTATTATTCCAACAAGTTGGAGAAGTAGATGAGGACGAAGAAGGACCTGAGATTCATGCTTATGCTTTCAACCCTTCCGAGGATGGCGACGATGGCGAACTTATCCCTATTGAAACAGAAGAAGAGTGGGATATGGTTGAAGAAATGCTCAATACCTTTTTTGAAGAACAAGAAGAAGACGAAGAATAAACATCAAAAAAACGGCCTAATAAGGTCGTTTTTTTTTGCCTAAAATAGCTACATTTCGCGAAAAATTGACAAACTTCGCTCTATATGCTGAAATAATATCGATACGCTTTTTTTAAGACGAATAAAATAGAGTTTGAAAGATAGATGCAGCATGGGTCATGTGGGAGGAGTCAGAAAAAATGTCAAATAATGAAAAAGACTCGAAAAAAGCACAAATACAAAATAGAATGCTTGAACAGCAAAGTGAGGCTAGGATTGTGCGGAGAATTGTCATGATTATTACGATTCTAACCCTTATATCAATCGTGTTTATTGGTGGAGGAGGCTATCTTTATATTAAGTCAGCCCTTGAACCTGTGGATGCTAAGAGCAAGGAACAAAAAAAAGTGGATATTCCAATTGGGTCATCAGTGACAGGAATTTCCGAGCGATTAGAAGCTAGTGGTGTGATTAAGAATGCGAAGGTTTTTAAGTACTATGTGAAATTTAAAAATGAGTCAGGCTTTATGGCTGGAGAGTATGAATTAAGTCCGTCAATGGAAATTTCCGAAATTGTTAATCGTTTAAAAACAGGGAAAGTACTTCAACAGGCTGCCTTTAATTTAACCATTCCAGAAGGAAAACAGATAACTGAAATTGTTCAAATTATGGCCAAGGCAATAGAGAGACCAGAAGAAGAAATATTAAATGAAATAAATGATAAAGTATTTATTCAAAAAATGATGGAGAAATATCCTAATTTACTAACTACCGATATTTTGAATCCTAATGTGAAGTATCCTCTTGAAGGCTACCTATTTCCAGCAACCTATCCGTTTTATAAGGAAAAACCGACGGTAGAAGAAATGGTAGTGGCAATGCTTAATCAAACACAAAAGGTAATTGCTGTTTATGATGAGGCCAGTAAAGAGAAGGGACACTCTCTTCACCAATTACTAACTATGTCTTCTTTAATTGAAGAAGAGGCCACAGAACTAGCAGATCGTAAAGGAATCTCAAGTGTTTTTTATAATCGTATTGAACAAGGAATGCCACTTCAAACAGACCCAACTGTCCTTTATGCGCAAGGGAAACATAAAGAAAGGGTTTTATATGAAGATTTAAAGGTTAATTCTCCTTATAACACCTATCAACATACGGGGCTCCCGCCAGGTCCGATTGCTAATGCAGGAAAGGCATCAATCGAAGCTGCACTAGAGCCAAGTGAAACGAATAATTTATACTTCCTAGCAACAGGCGATGGAACGGTACTATTCTCCAAGACACTCGAGGAGCATAATGAAAAGAAAGCAAAATATATTACTAATAATGATTAGGTAACTCTGAAAAAGTGCTTTTTAGGTATGTTGTAGGGGGACGGCTAGTTGGTCGCCTTCGCCATTTACCTGTTAAGTACTTTTTTTCTGATTTAGGTACAATGGGAGCGCCCTATTTGCCCGAAAAGCGATATATTTCTGATTTGGGTAAAATGGTCGCCTGCCATTTGTCTGAGAAGTAATATTTTTCTGATTTGGGTAAAATGGGGAGCGCACCATTTGCCCGAGAAGCCACTTTTTTAAAATTTGGGTAAAATGGTCGCCGACACCAGCATTATATTAATGGGGGAAGGTTTTCTTTCCCCCTTATTTATGTTAAAATAGTTCAAGTGTTTTATAAGCAATTTATAGCGTTACTCACAGTAATTGTTTTTCGAGGCATCTCTATGCCAGAAGGCGTTCGTCGATGGACTATCGATGATGTCGAATGTAATCTGTGAACGCTATTTTTTCATGTCTAAAGAATGTCTAGTGCAAGCTCCTCAGGGGTCAACATAACCCCCAAACTAGGCGCAAGCACTTTGAAGTGAGGTGATGGCAGCTGTTGAATGATAAGCTGCATTCTTATATTGAAGGTCTAGTGCAAAACCGTGGAGCCTTGTTCACAGAAATGGAATTGTTTGCGGCTGAGAACAAGGTACCGATCATGGAGTTAGCTGGAATAGAATCAATGCTTCAAATTTTAAGAATTCAAAAGTCGAAAAAAATCTTAGAAGTGGGTACGGCTATTGGGTATTCGGCCTTACGAATGGCTGAAGCACTACCAGGTGCAACGATTGTCACAATTGAAAGGGATATGGAACGAATCCAGATTGCAGAAGAATTTATTGGACGTTCATCACTAACTGACCAGATTATCCTAATCAAAGGAGACGCCTTGGAAGTAGAGGACTCTGTCAGTGACCAAGCCCCCTATGATGCCATCTTTATCGATGCTGCTAAAGGGCAATATCAAAGATTTTTCGAAATGTACTCTAAGTATCTCAGTGAGGACGGAATCATCATAACCGACAACGTTCTGTTTAAAGGACTTGTTGCTGAATCAGAAATTGAATCAAAGAGAATCCGTAATCTCGTTAAGAAAATAAATGATTTTAATCATTGGTTGATGAATCACCCTGATTATCATTCGATCATTCTCCCTGTTGGAGATGGCGTTGCAATAAGTAAGAAGAGGTGTTTAAAGTGAAAAAACCCGAATTGTTAGTAACTCCAATTTCAACAGATGATATCCTACCACTCGCTATTGCGGGTGCAGATGCCTTTGTTGTTGGGGAACAAAGATACGGACTACGTTTGGCAGGAGAATTTAGCCGTGCGGAGGTTAAGGAAGCAATTGAATTGGCTCACTCACAAGGCAAAAAAGTGTATGTTGCGGTAAATGCAATTTTTCATAATGATAAAGTGGCTGAGCTTGATGATTACATCAAATTTGTTGCGGAAGCAAATGCAGATGCTATTATTTTTGGAGATCCGGCTGTATTAATGGCTGCTCGTGAAGTTGCGCCAAATCTAAAACTCCATTGGAGTACTGAAACAACAGGAACGAATTGGTATACATGTAACTATTGGGGTAAAAAGGGTTCCAAACGAGCTGTGCTTGCCCGGGAGATTAATATGGATGCCATTGTGGAAACAAAAGAAAATGCTGAGGTTGAAATTGAGGTTCAGGTACATGGAATGAGCTGTATGTTCCAATCAAAACGTTCCCTTTTAGGAAATTATTATGAGTACCAAGGAAAAGCAATGGAAATTGAAAATCGCAGCGTGGGAAAAAATATGTTTTTACATGATAAAGAACGCAGCAATAAATACCCAATCTTTGAGGACGAGAATGGGACACATATCATGAGTCCAAATGATATGTGTATCATCGACGAGCTTCAAGAAATGATAGAGGCTGGAGTAGACTCCTTTAAAATTGACGGGATACTTAAAAGCCCTGAATATATTATCGCTGTAACGGCTGCATACCGAGAAGCAATTGATTTATTTGTCGAAAATCCGGACAAGTATGAGGATAAGAAGGACGAATTATTATCTGCAATCGAGGAAATTCAACCGGAAAACCGTAAATTAGACACGGGCTTCTTTTTCAAAGAGACGGTTTATTAATAGATTTTTAAGAAGGAGGGAACTTGTGTGAATACCATAAAGGATAAAATTTCTGAGATTGTTGATGGGAAACGGGTTATTGTCAAAAAACCTGAACTTCTAGCTCCAGCAGGAAATCTTGAGAAATTGAAAATAGCTGTCCAGTATGGTGCAGATGCTGTATTTATTGGTGGTCAAGAATACGGTCTTCGTTCTAATGCGGATAATTTCACGTTTGAAGAAATGAAAGAAGGCGTAGAATTCGCTAACAAATTTGGTGCGAAAATATATGTTACAACAAATATCTTTGCACATAACGAAAATATTGATGGCCTTGAAGAATATATTCTTGGTCTAAAAGAAACAGGTATTGCAGGAATAATTGTTGCAGACCCACTGATTATTGAAACATGTCGCAAACTAGCACCAGAGATTGAAATCCACATTAGTACACAGCAATCCCTATCCAATTGGAGAGCAGCTCAATTTTGGAAAGAAGCTGGTGCGGAGCGCGTCGTTTTAGCGCGTGAAGTGAGTGCGGAAGAAATGAAGGAAATGAAAGAAAAGGTCGATATTGAAATAGAAACCTTTATTCATGGAGCAATGTGTATTGCTTATTCTGGTCGTTGTACCTTAAGCAACCATATGACAGCCAGAGATTCTAACCGTGGAGGCTGCTGTCAATCATGTCGTTGGGATTATGATCTATACCAGTTAGAGGAAAGCAAGACTGAGATTCCTTTATATGAAGAGGGAGAAGCTCCGTTTGCGATGAGTCCAAAAGACCTGAACTTAATTAAGGCGATACCACAAATGATTGAGCTTGGAATTGATAGCTTGAAAATTGAGGGTAGAATGAAATCAATTCACTACATTGCAACCGTGGTTAGTGTTTATCGCAAGGTCATTGATGCCTATTGTGCTGACCCAGAGAATTTTGTGATTCAGCGTAGCTGGTTGGAAGAATTAGATAAATGTGCAAATCGTGAAACTGCTCCTGCATTTTTTGAAGGCGTACCTGGGTATAAAGAGCAAATGTTTGGAAATCATAGCAAGAAGACAAAGTTTGAGTTTGTAGGTCTTGTTTTAGATTATAATATGGACACACAAATGGTAACTTTGCAGCAAAGAAACCACTTTAAACCAGGACAGGAAGTAGAATTTTTCGGTCCGGAAATAAATAACTTTACTCATGTGATTGATAAGATTTGGGATGAAAAAGGTAATGAGTTGGATGCAGCAAGACATCCGCTTCAAATTGTGCAATTTAAATTGGACAAACCGGTATACCCTAACAACATGATGCGAAAGGAGAACTAGTTTGATGCGCAAACCAGTTGTTATTGGTGTGGCCGGCGGTTCCGGCTCAGGAAAAACAAGTGTTACAAAAGCAATTATTGACAGCTTTAAAGATCATTCCGTCTTAATGCTTGAACAAGACTATTATTATAAAGATCAAAGTGAACTACCATTTGAGGAACGTCTAAAAACAAATTACGATCATCCGTTAGCTTTTGATAATAATTTGTTAATTAATCATATTGAAAAGCTTTTACGATATGATTCCATTGAGAAGCCTGTATATGATTATTCCCTTCATACTCGTTCAACTGAAGTTATTACCGTTGAACCAAAAAATGTAATTATTTTAGAAGGAATACTTATTCTAGAAGATCCACGGCTCCGAGAATTAATGGATATTAAACTATTCGTAGACACTGATGCAGATCTAAGAATCATTCGTCGGCTATCGCGTGATATTAAAGAACGAGGTCGCACTTTGGATTCGGTTATCGACCAGTATATTAATGTGGTGAGACCAATGCACAATCAGTTTATTGAACCAACCAAGCGTTATGCTGATGTGATTATCCCAGAAGGTGGTCAAAATCACGTAGCAATCGATTTAATGGTCACAAAAATTCAAACAATTCTTGAACAAAAATCAATTTTGTGACACAATAACAAAGAAAAGTTCTGTTTAATTGCTATTGATAAATAATATAAGTGCGCGCCCTTTAATTGAGGACGCGCTCCTATGTATTTTGTGTGTTAAGCATTAATCTTACATATTATTTCATACACAATCTATGGGGGATTGTGAAGACTAGAAGGAGTGAGAAGATTTGGCAATAGAAAAAGTATTTCCAATGACACAAGCAGGAAAAGATAAACTTGAGCAGGAACTTGAACATTTAAAATCTGTAAAACGTAAAGAAGTCGTTGAAAGAATTAAAATTGCTAGAAGTTTCGGTGATTTATCTGAAAACTCTGAATATGATTCAGCGAAGGAAGAGCAAGCATTTGTTGAGGGTCGAATTACCACAATTGAAAATATGATCCGAAATGCTAAGATTATTAAAGAAGATGAAGTAGCTAGTGATTCAGTGGCACTAGGAAGATCTGTTACTTTTGTTGAACTTCCAGATGGTGAAGAAGAGACATATACGATTGTTGGAAGTGCTGAGGCTGACCCATTTGAGGGTAAGATTTCTAATGACTCCCCAATTGCAAAAAGTCTGATTGGCAAAAAAGTCGGAGATCAGGTGTCAGTTCAAACACCTGGCGGAGACATGAGTGTACGCATCGTATCAATTAAATAATTTAAATTGTTTGAAATCTGAAAACCTCGTCAAAACTTTTGACGAGGTGTTTTTTATGTGGCGAAGAAGAACAAAAGGATTATTATTTATCATTATGGCTGGAATATTGGTTTTAATCGCACGTTTAGTGCAAATTCAATTGATTGAAACGGAGACCTTTTCAAAGCATAATATTAATTTACTTGAGGACAGTGTTAAACAACGGACGCAGGAATTGGTGATTGATAATGGTCGTGGTAACTTCTTAGATCGGGATGGGAATATGCTTACTCATAATCAGATATCTGTTCTAGTTCTTTTTCCGTTTTTGAAAAATATGGATTGGGAGATAAATAAGGTTGCTACCATCATGGGAGTACCGATAAACGAACTGAAAAATGATATTGAAGAGGCTAAAAAACCCTTTGCCTTTGGAGAACCAAAGCCGGTGGAATTAACGGTATCG
>JAQSXG010000113.1 GCA_029256785.1 Neobacillus sp. | reverse complement strand
TGGTTACTATCATGGCATGCTACTTTTCAATCGGGCAAGGTTAATACCCAAGCCTAATATACATTATTTATGCTGAATTAATATGTTTACAGCTATTAACTTTCAAGATTATTACAAACTGTAAGACTAAGGTATTGGTTTGAAAGTAGGATTGGTTACGGGAACCCGTAAGTGAATCATAAATTACGCTGTTTATAGGCTAGTGAGCTGGCCATAAACAAAAAAAGCCAGCTCTCGTTGAAAGGAACTGGCTTATATCGTATTTTGTATTTCGTCTATTTGAGCTTTTCGATTTCTTCGACTGTAAGTCCTAAGATATTTGAAATCAACTTAATATCGAAACCGCTGCTCAACATCTTAATTGCAGATTCGCGTTTCTCGCCTCCGCTTTAGCATGACCTAAAGCTTCGCCTGATTTCTTGGCTGAATTGAATACGCTCTCCGCATCACGCTTATGTTTTAAACTTGCTTCGTATGACATGAGTTCCTCCTCCGTTAGTTTACCGATCTCTCCTATCTCAAGGATAAGACCAAATATTCTTTTATCCAAAAACGAAGGCAATTTTTCCATGGAACTCAGGTGTTTAAGACTAAAAAATCAAGGTACAACCATATTCTTTAAGATGGTTGTAAGCCAATTCTATATGTTCATCCTTAAAAAGATTAGCTTTCCTTCGATTCCATTTTTTGATATGACCTTTGACATCCTCAACCGTTTTTATACCTTCCTGCTTACTAGAAAAGTCCACTGATGCCAACAGCTCTAATGCATAAGTCGATTCAAACCCTTGGATCAATGTTAAAACCGATTTAAGACGATCTAGCTGTTGTGATTTAAGTTGATTATGTACATACGCCTCCACCTCTTGATATTTCTCATAATTAAGTAATAAAGGTTCAAATGCCTTTGATTCATTCTGTTCTAAGCCCTTAAGATAAATACCATTAATACTGTATAAAATATGATTCACCTGTACGGAGTATGGTCCATAATGATGAGGTTGGAAGTTTAACTTCAAATTTTCTCCACTTTCCTGTAAAAAGTATGCCAACTTATTTGCGGAAAATAAACTACTGATATCTCCGACTGATTCGTAATGAAACATCAAATATAAAAGCATCGCTTTACCCGGAGTCAATTTTTTTGTTGTTGTGTTTTTTTCAGATTGGAGTATCTTTTTGATTTGTACATTGGGCTCGTAAACATGAATATCGATTTCGACATCTCCAAGAGCAGTGATAATCATTGGCTTAACTATATTCCAATCAAGTCCTCCATTGCCACAACCTAAAGGTGGAATAGCTATGCTTTTAATATTATATTCTTTAATAGAATCTTTTAAAGCATCAAGTCCTTGTTGGATATAAGAGATCTCCGAAGGAGATCGCCAATGTTCTTTAGTTGGGAAATTGATAATATATTTTTTACACAATATATCACCATCTTTGACAACCAATACCTTTCCAACTTTCAATTCTCCCTTTTTGCAGGCTTCCTTATAGAGTTTATAATTATATGGATATTGGTTCTTAAACTGCAAAGCAATCCCCTTCCCCATCACACCTACTGTATTGACGGTATTTACTAATGCCTCGGCATCTGACTGTAATAAATCCCCTTTCAAAAACTTTATCATACCTAATAATATAATCTGCCCTCAACTGCTACAACCACCGGTATATCTAGCCCTAAGTTACGGACAATCTCTGCTATTTCTATTTTTTTGGCTTCGTTTTTTACAACAATCTTATCGATGTAACTAACAGGAATGTGATTCTTATCAACTGCGCGTAGAAGGGCATAGCATTGATGAGGCAGTGGATATGGCTGGTGAAACCCGTTTTCTACCGGTAGTTCTGACTTCGATCACCGCAATCTGCGGACTGCTCCCGATTGCATTAAATCCAAATCCCCATATAGCCCCATTAGCCATTGTTCTTATTGGTGGATTAATTAGCTCAACTATCCTCTCGAGGATAGTAACTCCGGCAATGTATAAATTAATTCCTCCACAACTGGAAACCCATGAAGTAGTTTAACTCCGTAACCAATTCACGTGAAGCTAAAGAAAAATAGAAAAAAGGTTATTAATTGCGGGTATTTCTGTATTATGGGGGCATTCTGAAAGTAGCAAGCCCCCATAATTTATTTAAATTTCCTGCGAACAGAATGTATCCGGTGAGACTTCAGATAGCAAAAAATTTCGAAGAATCAAGATCGCTTGAAGCTATTAAATCATTAAAATTACAACTGGATCAAGGCGAAGATTCATCATATTTTCATCTTATACAATAAAACAACAAATCTTAAAAATTCTTAAACAAATATTCAAGATTTGTTGAATATTTGTTTAAGAATTTTTAAGCAATAAATCAAACATTGTCTCTAGCTCGTCCTCATTATGTCCATCAATTCGAAAGCCTGAAAAAATGATCTTCCCAGTTTTATCAATTAAAAAATTGATTGGAGCCCTATTTTTATTATCCAAATTTCCTTTGTTCCTGTCATCCACATCTTCCAATGGGGTAAAGCTATAACCAGTCTCTTTTAAAAACGGTAATACAAAGGGATTTTGATTGCTCACAATATTAATTGCTAGATATGCGACATCCTGATCTTTATATTTCCGGTAAACTTTTTCAAAGTGTGGAAACTCACCACGGCATGGCCCACACCCAGGAAACCAATATGTGAGTAAAACTACTTTACCTCGGAAATCTTTAAGAGAGGATTCTGGAAGTCCATCATAGCGCTTTAAAGTAAAATCAGTTGCTAATTCAGCATTTTTAAATAATTGGTCGTCAATATCCTTTAAAATCTGATCTTCACTTTTATTAAGATCTTTTCCTAAAGAAATTATTCCATTTAGTAATTCAGTATTAGGTGATACCTTTACTTTTACTAAAAGACTATTATATGCTTTATCAGGCTGTCCAGCTTTACTAATCGCCTTTGCAATCAAGATTGGCAATTGTTTTTTAAATTTACTGAACGCAGGTAAGTCCTTAATTTGCTCATAAGATTCTATTGCTGCAGCCGGTCTGTTTTCAGACATTGACATAGAGGCATCTGCAACAAGTTTGGCAACATTTAAATACTCACCAAATTCTTTTGCTAGTTTAGGTTTCGCAGCCATTTCCGATGCCAATCTCAGCGCTTCTGAGGGATCAATTGTCAGTAGATATTCAATCTCTTCCCGAGATCCTGCCGCAGACCAGCTGAACTGATCAGCCGGATAAGACTCGCGTAATAACCTATAGAAATTTCTTTTGTCCTGAAAATCCTTGGATCGCTCAGCAAGCCAAAATAAGGCTTGAGCGCCCCGTTGATGGTCAGGAAAATTTTCAGCTACGTTCAAACTTTCCAAAATCCATCGATTTGAATCAAAATTTTTCCATGTACTCGCATAATAAAATGCATGATTGGGATTATCAGGAGCCGCTCTTTTAGCCCTTAGCAAATAATCAAGGCTTAAATTCATGTCTCCGCGACGCTGTGCATCAAAAGCTAGTGCGCTATATGCCTCCGATAGAGTCGAATCTCTTTCCACTGCAACCAAAAGATATTTTCTCGCTTCGGGAGATTCTAATCTCGATAGATAAATACCATATGCATATGGTACCACAGCTGACTTTGGAAATTTAGTCAACAATGCATCATACTCTTTCAATAATTTTGGATTATCGATACCCATGGCATCAAGGTAATTATTATGTATTGATAAGCTATCAGGATGGATCAAAATTGAATTATACAGTGTCTTAAGTTCTTTTTTATTAAAAACTTTTTGAAGTTTGCCCCCCTGACCATACGTCATAATACTAAAAAGCATTAATGTTATTGAGACTGCTGATTTCATTGATCTATTAATCATTTTATTCATCATGTTAATCTATTAATATTTATTCTGTTCAATTTGCCCCTGACTTGCTGCAATTTCAATTACGCTAATTGGAACTGCATAGCGAAGACTTTTTAATGGTAAGCTATATTTTTCAATTTTGGTCAAATCAACCGAAGCATCTAAAACTTTGTAAAATGTCCTTTCAAGAATAACATCATCTTCCGTCGTCTCGTTTACACTAAACCTCCGTATATCACCCCATCGAAAAGAAAAGGGTAATTCTCTCCTTCGTTCCAATAAAATTTTGTGCAACGCATCCGCACTGCTCGTCGCGCCTAGATCCGTATAGTGCTTATACCTCTTCAGACGCAATGAATTCAGAGTTTGAATGGACAAAGGGACTTCGTTTAAGCGAGCCGCGGCCTCGGCCTTATTTAACAATACTTCGGCAACTGTTGGCCCACTAACTAAATAGCGACCATCGTAAAATGTTGTATAGCGATATTGAGCGGGACTGATTACGTTAAATCTCCGCCCCCCATTTTCTATAAAGAAATTTTTAAATCGCAGATCATTTTCTTTGTCGTAAATTGCCAGAAGTTGCTTACTTGGATTGTACCATTGGCTAGCGTTGTAGCTATATCTAGTATAATAAAATTCATTCCAGTATAAAAATCGGTTTGCAGCCCAATCATTGAGAATCGAATAAGATAAAGTGATATTTGGATTGGTATAAACCGCAGGAGTTCCTCTGCCAAGAGTATTAAAATCCACCAAATTTGCCACAGATGAAGTCAATGCAAGATCAGCTGCTCTCAGCGCTTCTTGATAGTTATTCGTAAATAAATAATATCTAGAAAGAAAAGCATAGATGGCCTTTTCGGAAACCCGCCATCGCATCCGGTCCTCAACATCTCCTGCAGCAAGCAATTCCTTAGCTTGTCTTACATCTTGTAGTATGAAGTTGTAGGTATCCTCTAAAGTTGATCGATTTAAAGGTTCTGTATAAATTGTTGACGATTTAAGTGGAAGTCCAAAGCTCTTAAGATTTTGCGGAGCGTAAGGAAGACAATAATGATTTACCAAAGCCCAATAGCTCATCGCCCTGATAAATAGCGCATTTGCTTTTACGGCATTTTTCTGCTCTAAAGTCCCCTGTACATTGTCTACGTCAACCAACACTACATTAGCTGTAAAAATTTTTTTAAATTCATTATTCCAAAGATCGTCATAACCCTTATTGATCACATTTGAAACATCCCAGATATAGTAATGAAGCGCATCCAGTGATACTGATGTAGGATACTTCTGATAGGCTTCCATTTCTATTTCGGTGTCATCAGTAGAAAAAGCGGCTGTATAATTGTTTCCTTCATAAGAAAACAAAGGTGCATTGTCAATAAGTGCTTGAAGTTGATCTACCGTTTTTATATCGGTCTGAAGCTTATTAGGCTCCTCAAGGTACTTTTTACAACTACAAAAGGTGCATATATAAAAAGCGATAAAAAGATATTTTGAATATTGTATGGTCATAATGTATTGATTGAATATAAGTTTATAAGGAAAAATTCAAACCAACGGTATAGGACCTAATTGGCCTGTCAGTACCCGGTAACCAATTAGGATTATAGCCATGAGAATTTTTAGACCAAACAACTCCCAGGTCCCGAATTTGTGTGTACAATCTTAAATTACTGATACCAATTTTTTTGGTAGCGACATTAGGAAAAGTGTAATCAAAGCCCACTTCCTTGCATTCTAAAAACGAAGAACTTTCTACAAGTACGGATAAATTATTTGCATAACGATCCCAACGGTACTGGTTACTTTCGTTCTGTTGAGGGAATGATGGTATATCAGTTCTGCCTGCTAGTACATCTGCGACAAATTTATTTAAGACCGTTTTTCGCGAACCAACATATGCACTGTCGTAATTGAACCCAGGATTTCTGTAAACGCCTCCAAAAGTTCCAATCAATAAAGCAGAAAATCTGAAGCCTTTAAAATCGAATGCATTATACCATCCCAGCGTGTGCGGCGGAGTGTTGGTGCCCATATATTTTAGAAACGAATTTCCTGGCAAACTGGTCAATGTTAACGTATTCATTGCATAAGGAGCACCACTGGGTCCTGCCACCTGCGGTATACCATCTATCATACCCAAATAATAAAATGAATAAACAGGATTAATAGGCTTGCCTTCCACATAAGTATTGCCCGGATCGAGCATATTGCTAGCCAATATCGATGGATAGTAAAGTGATTTTACTTCGTTCTTGTTGAAGGCGTAGTTAACCTTAGTCGAATAAGTAAGATTCTCAAACGGCAACGGAACCTGAGTACCCAATTCAATCTCTATACCTTTATTACTTATTTGTGCATTGTTAAAACGCTGACTAGTTGTTCCGGTAGCTGCCGCCAATGCTACAACACCAGTTATATCAGTCCCTTTCTTGCTGTATGCCTCTATCCTCCCTTCGAGCTTTTTTCCAAACAACGAAAAATCCGAACCAATATTAGTAGTGGAAGTTTTTTCCCAACGTAAAGTTGGGTTTCCGTTATCCGCAATGGTTGCAGTAATAGTTCCTGTATTCGCATTTAATGTATTGGCGACATTAAGTAGGGTATTTGTCGAAGAGGATTTTTCGACATTACCGTTTCTTCCATATGTGGCCCGTAAAGTTAAACGGTCTAACCACCCTATTTCCCCGATCCATTTTTCTTTTTTAATATTCCATAATGCGCCAACAGACCAGAGCGGCTCCCAACGTAGAGAGGATATTTTAGTGATAAAATTTGAAGCATCACTACGTATACTTCCTGAAACAGTATATTTACTGTCAAATGTATATGCCGCGTTTGCATAATAGGAAACAAAACGATCTAAATTGTACCCCAATACGGTGTTTCCTCCTGCGCCACTGGTTGCTGAAAGTACTGTCGACAATGTTGTGGTAACGCCTGCAATATGCGGAACCGGACTTAATGCGCTTCCATAACCGTAGGGCGGAACCGATGACTGCAGTTTATCTGGAAAGTAGCCGTAAAGCCACGGGTTGATCCGCGTATCTGTACGATACTGAGAAATTTCCATTCCGGCAACTGCATTGATAGCATGCCTTTCTGATAAATCTTTATTATATACGAGCTGATTACGAAAAACGTAATTTGCTAAATTAGTGTTGTTATACTGACCAATCCCCCCTTTGGGAATCACAACTTTACCCACTGTCCTCGTCGTATTGTTATATTCAACAAATGTATTGGCGATATTTCGAACAAAATAGGTCTCCTCGCTATAGTAATTATCGACATCTATCTTTCCTCTTTCATATTGAAATCTCGTGCTAAAATCAAGTCCTTTTGTAATTTTAAAATTTAGGCCAGCCTGAATTCGGGCGTTATAATCTTTCGTGCGTAAATCTCGTCCCCTTACTTCCCGTAACAAATTGTATCCCCAATCAGCATATGGAAATAAGTTTAAAGGCAACTGTCTCAAAATTTCTCTATTCTGTCCTTGGATATTTTCGGAATAGCTTCCATTTGGATTTAATAAAGTTTCATACGGGGACATAGCCTGCATTTCACTAAGTGTTGCTCCGTCATTGCTTTTAGACCGATGCTGAAGAAATAAACCTATATCAAATGTTAGAAATCGAAATGGACTGTATTGGTTTGAAAAATTCAGTGCGTAACGCTTCTGATCACTTCCTCGGTATTTTGTTTTATTATCTTCGAATAATAATGATGCGAAAGATTTACTATTTTTAGTACCATCCGTAAAAGAAACATTATATTGAGATAACATACTGCTTCTCATTAAAAGATCTCTCATCTGTGTTGAATTATCAATCTGGGAAAGACTATCCAATTTAAGATTCATAACTTCACTTGATATCTTTCCAAATTTATTAGCGTAGAGAATTTCTTGAGCGAGTGTCAAGGGATAAGAAAGATTTGAAGGAAAACCCCCGGCGTAATTACTTCCACCTGAGGTCCAATTTTTCTCCATTCCCATTTTCTCAACAGCCACATGATCTGCCGAATTAGCTGTGGTAACAAATTGCCGATAATCAGGCTTGTCTGATATACGTGTAAATGCATTCGCTTCGATCTTTAAACCAGAATTTAAAATTCCCTTTTTGGTAGTTATCACAATGACCCCGTTTGCCGATCTGGCTCCCCATATTGAAGCTGCAGCAGCATCTTTAAGAACGGTAATATTTTCGACATCATTCGGATTTATGGTTGAGAAATCACTATTTCCGACAGGGAAGCCATCGACAACAATCAATGGATTACGGTCAGCATACATGGAAGTATTCCCCCTGATCGTAAAATTTACGGACCCATCAGCATTTTCTTTACCTTGCATCCCAGATACTAGACCTTGAAGTGCTGATGAAATATTGGCATTCGGTCTTCTCTCGAGTATATTCTTGTCCAATTGATTAAAAGAGCCTGTAGCACGCTCCTTGGAGACTTGCTGGTATCCAGTATTAAAAACCACATTTACCTCATCAAGTGTCTGCTCTGATTTTCGAAGAACAATCTCGCCAAGATCTGGTCTTGCTTCAACTTGAAGAGTTTGATAGCCGATATAGGAGATTAAAACGGTGGAAGAGAGAGGAGCATCTATAAGTCTAAAAAATCCATCTTGGTTTGAAGAAACCTGAAATTTGCTTCCCTTAATTTTGATCGATGCTCCAGCAATTGGTATTCCCGTTATATCAATAACCCGTCCTTTAATTTCAGTTTGCTGGGGAGATACTAGTTTTCCATTGCCATCTCTGCTTTTCAGTAGATCATTATCACGGATTACAATATCTTTGCCCACTATTTTATAGCTAAGTGAATTCTTTGCCAATACCGCGTCCAAGACCTCTAAAAATTGTAAGTTTCGGATATCTAATGCTAATGGAGTTCTCTTATCAATAGTTTCTTTTTGATAGACGACATGATATCCCGTTTGTTTTGTAATTTCGTCAAAAAATTCTCGGAGAGTAATACGCTTATTAATTATTGAAATTTGCTGTGCGTTCGAATATGCTGACAGTTGGGTTAACGCTATTGTGTTCAATATAACAGCTATTTTTATAGGTCGCCAGAAATCACTTCTCGAACATGTCACTTGTGGCTTCTGTTTTAATAGATTTTCATACATCGTATGCTTAAATTGATTAGGGTAGAATGTTTTCAGAACATTCAAATATTAAAAATTTAGTTAGGTCGTTTTCTGAAATGTTATCGTATAAAGTTGAGTCATTTATTTTCTTACATATACTTTCCTCCCTTCTACTTTAAATGATACTCCCCCAGTAAGCTCAAGTCGTTCAAGCACTTTTTCCAAATTCTCATATCTTGAAATTGTTCCACCAAAATGACTGTTTGGATCAGCCCCCTGAAAGATGACATCAATATCGTACCAGCGAGAAATTCGCTTCATTATATCTGCTAAATTATCCTCATTGAATGAAAACATGCCGTCTTTCCAGGCTACAAAACTCTCAGCATTGACTTTGATTTTTTTTATCGTTTGACGATCTACCGAAACTTGTTCTCCTGGCTTTAGAAATAGGATATCTTTACCAGACGAAATACTTACAGAACCTTCCAATAATGTGGTACGTTCACCTAGCTCATTGTTATAAGCGCAAACATTAAAATGAGTTCCCAATACCGTTATTTTTTGTGATCCAGTTTTAACGATAAATGGTCGTTGAGGGTTTTTAGCAATTTCAAAGTATGCTTCTCCGTTAATTTCTACAGATCTGGTACTGCTCTGACGGTACATTTTTGTATCATACTTTAACGAGGTCCCAGCATTTAACCAAATTTTACTTCCATCAACCAATTGAACCTGAATCTGCTGACCTAATGCCGTCCTAATTATATTCTCACCTTCAAATTCAATATTTTCTATATCATACTTAAAACTTCCATTTCCTAGGTTCGAAACTTTAATACCGGAAATATTATTTGTAGAATTCTTAATATCACCAAGTTCGATGACAGAGCCATTTGCTAACGTTAAAGAACCTGAAGTATGTCTTGATTTTGCCAATACCACGCCCTGTCCAACATGTTTATCTGCAGAGCGATGTATGTTTTTGATCTGATATAAACTTATGAAGAATAGAACCAGAATTGTTGCGGCGATAGAAATAGAAGTTCTGACGCTTAAAGTAAATGTATGCGGATCCTTTGAGTGAATAATATTATAAAGATTACTCTTTATAACATTGTATGTTTGATCATCGCGTTTTATTTCAGTTGACGAGGAAGCTTTTTGATTAAATTGCTCTAAATAAGAAAGATAAAGCTCAATTTCTACTCTACTTGCTACACCATTTTTAACATTTTCAGCGATTTCAATAAACCTTTCCTTATCCATTATTACATTTATATTGTGCCTATATCTTGTAAATAGCTTAAGTTCGATCCATCCCCTAAAAAAAAATATTTTTTTTTTGAATAGCTATTGATGCTGTTCTTACGCTAAGAAAACCAGGTTGAAAGGATTAAAATTTAAATTAAGACAAGAAGGTCATAATTTTAGTTGGAAGGGCGATTATTATGTATCGGTATCTGCGTATTAATTTCTTTCAAGAAGGGATAGCTAGGCAGAGACTGAATATCACCAACATGGGAAGAATACAAAAAAATAATGAGGTAATGATTCCTTCTCAAGCTTGCGCGTATTCTTTTTAAAGCTATTGTAATTTGTGCTTCAACAGTTTTTTCTGAAATCTTAAGCATTTGAGCGATCTCTTTATTGGTGAGTTGAGAATTTCTGCTCAATTTAAAAATAGCTTTACATCTTTCAGGAAGATCTTCGATAACTAAATCCAAAAATTCCTGCAACATTTTGGCTTCCAACTGAGTTGACTC